>CAZTGN010000087.1:0-4115 GCA_964613275.1 uncultured Conexibacter sp.
CCGCAGCGGAGCCGCCGCCGCAGGGGGGCGTCCTCGGAAACCTGCCGCGGACGCGACCCGCGGTGCGCAGCCCGCGCCGCGCCGAGGCGCGACGGTCCCGCACGGCCGAGGCATCGGCGGCGGGCGCGCAAGCGAAGGCGCACGCGGACCCGACACCCGAGCGCGCCGCGGCCGAGCCGCACTCGACGGGCGGCGGAGCGGGGAGCGAGCTCGAGAGCCTCGCCCGCGGCGGCATCGCGATCGCCGGCGGCGCGGCGTCGCTCGGCCTGCGGATCGCCGGCCGCGCCGCGGCGGCCCTGCGGGACGCCGTCGAGCGCCGTTGAGGCAGCGCACGAACCGGACGCTGACCGCCTTCTGGCGGCGCGCGTACGAGGAGAACATCACCGGGATGGCGGCGATGGTCGCCTACAACCTGATGCTGTCGGTATTCCCGTTCGCCCTGCTGCTGCTCTTCATCACCGGCAAGCTGCTGCAGAGCCCCGACGTGCAGGCGACGATCCTCAGCGACCTCGGCGAGCTCTTCCCGTCGACCGAGCAGGACACGCTGCGCTCGACGCTCGATCAGCTGCAGGGCAACTCGACCGAGATCGGCATCGTCGCCATCGTCGCCGGCCTCTGGATCGGCGCCTCGTTCTGGGGCGCGATGGACACGGCGTTCTGCCGGATCTACCACGTCGAATGCCGCGGCTGGCTCGCCCAGAAGCGCTTCTCGCTGATCATGCTCGCCGTCGTCGCGATCTTCCTCGCCGCCAGCGTCGCCGTGCCCGCCATCGAGAGCCTCCTCGTCTCCGGCATCGAGGACCTGCCGCTCGGCCTCTCCCGGCTCGACCTGCTGATCAACGCCCTGGTCATCGCCGGCGGCCTCGTGCTCAGCTTCCTGATCCTCTGCCTGATCTACTGGGCCGTGCCGAAGGGCCACCTGCCATGGCGGGCGGTCTGGCCCGGCGCCCTGTTCATGGCGATCGCCGGCGCGATCGCGAACACGATCTTCCCCCTCTACCTGGTCAACGTCTCGACCGTCGGCGAGTTCGGGAGGATCGTCAGCTTCGTGCTGATCGCATTGATCTGGTTCTACGCGCTGGCCCTCGGCCTGCTCGCCGGCGCCGTCATCAACGCCCTCCGCTTCGAGCTCCACGACACCGGGACGCTGCGCGGCATGACCGCCGACTTCCCCGTCCAGCCACCGCCCGCCGAGGAGCGCGAGCACGACTGGCTGCCTTGAGCGGGGACGTCCGACGCCTCAGCGGGGGACGTCCGGCGCCTCAGCCGTAGAGGCCGCCGGTGACCTCGCGCAGCTTCGTGCCGTCGTGGCGGCCGCCGATCCTGCGGACGGTGCCGGAGCGCGACCGCATCACCAGCGACTCGGTCGTCGCGTATCCGGCGCCGTGGTAGCGGACCCCCTGCAGCAGATCGCCGTCGGTGACTCCGCTGGCGGCGAAGAAGGCGTCCTCGCCGCCGACCAGGTCGTCGACCCCGAGGATCCGGTCGAGGTCGTAGCCGGCGTCGAGGGCGGCCTGCCGCTCGTCGTCGTCGCGGGGCCAGAGGCGGCCGAGGATCTGCCCCCCCAGGCACTTGATCGCGGCCGCCGAGATCACTCCCTCGGGCGTGCCGCCGATCCCCCAGAGGAGATCGACCCCGGTGCCCTCCATCACCGCCAGGAGCGCCGCGGAGACATCGCCGTCGGTGATGAAGCGGATCCTCCCCCCCGCGTCGCGGATCTGCTGTACGCCGTCGGCATGGCGCTCGCGGTCGAGGATCACGGTCGTGACCTCCGTCGGGCTGACCCCGCGCTCGGCGGCGACCCGCTCGACGACCGCGCCGACCGGCTCCGTCAGCGACAGGCTCGAGGCGACCTCGGGCCCGCCGACGAGCTTCTCCATGTAGACGCAGGGTCCCGGGTCGAACATCGTCCCGCGCTCGGCGAGCGCGATCACCGCGAGCGAGCCCGGACGGCCCTGCGCGCAGAGGCGGGTGCCCTCGAGCGGGTCGACGGCGATGTCGACGCGGGGCGGGCTGCCGTCGCCGATCTCCTCGCCGTTGTAGAGCATCGGCGCCTCGTCCTTCTCGCCCTCGCCGATGACTACCACCCCGTCCATCGGAACGGTGTTGATCAGCAGGCGCATCGCGTCGACGGCGGCGCCGTCGGCGGCCTCCTTGTCGCCGCGGCCGACCCAGCGAGCCGCGGCAAGCGCCGCCGCCTCGGTGACGCGGACCAGCTCGAGGGCCAGGTTGCGATCGGGCCTCGTACCCGGGCGGTTGTCATGTGAGATCACGCCCACGGCTCGCCTCCCTAGACCGTTCCCGGTGCCTTCCGCGGCCTGCCTCCGGTCTCCTCCACCGAGCGGCCGATCCCGGCGGCGGCGATTCCGAGCGCCGCGAGCAGCGCGACGTAGTAGCCGATCGCCTTCGTGATCCCGATCTCCTGGTTGCCCGAGCCGGGCGGGTCGATGATCCCGTTGTAGGCGATCAGGACGAAGGCGGTGAACCCGACCGTCATCGTCATCTCGCCCGGGGGCCAGGAGAGCTTGTTGCCGCGGACGACGATCCAGGCGAGGATCCATGGCGCCGACGCGGCGGCGAGCAGGAGCCAGCGCAGGATCGGGAAGGTCTCGAAGCCGGTGCAGCTGAACTCCCCGTCGCCGCAGAGGAAGCCGTCGCCGCCGGGGGCGCGGGCCGGAGTGTCGCTCGAGAGATCGAACCAGGGCAGGAAGAGCACCGCGATCACGAGCAGAGCCGAGGCTGCCAGGCCCAGCCATTCCGAGCGCGAGAGCCTCGAGAGATCCACGCCGGCGAGCCTATCCGAACGTCCGTGGCTCGGCGAGGGCCCGACCGATCACCCGTGGCTCGGCGAGGGCCCGACCGATCACCCGTGGCTCGGCGAGGGCCCGACCGATCACCCGCCGCGGCCACCCGCTCGGGATCCTCCGATCCGGGTCACCGCGATTCCGACCCCGCAACTGGACGAGCCAGGCTGAGGGCGTAGAGCCCCTCCTCGTCGGTCCACCACTCGAGCAGCTCGAGCCCGGCGTCGGCGTAGCCGGCCTCGATCCGCTGGCGCGTGAACTTGGCCGAGATCTCGGTTCGCATCTCCTCGTTGCGGGCGAAGTGGGCGCGCATGTCGAGCGCTCGCAGGTCGACGAACTGCTCGGCGAGCGCCCGCAGACGCATGTCGACCCACTCGTTGTCGGCATCCCAGAAGGCGACGTGCTCGAATCCGTCCGGGTCGAAGTCGGCATCGAGCTCGCGGTTGAGGACGCTGAGGACGTTCTTGTTGAACTCCGCCGTCACCCCGGCCGCATCGTCGTAGGCGGCTTCGAGCCGGGCCGGATCCTTGACCAGGTCGGTGCCGAGCAGGAACCGGTCCCCGGGGTACATCAGCGTCGCGATCCTGGCCAGGAACGAGCGCCGCGCCGCGGGGCGGAAGTTGCCGATCGTGCTGCCGAGGAACGCGATCAGGGCTCCCTCGGGACGCGGGATCCGCTCGAGATGCGTCTCGTAGTCGCAGACGATCCCCTCGACGGCGAGGCCCGGGTACTCGTCGACGAGCTCGGCGGCGATGCGGCGGGTGATGTCCTCGGCGATGTCGACGGGGACGTAGGTCTCGAGGGTGCCGGCCGACCGCATCGCGTCGAGCAGCAGCCGGCTCTTGGCCGCCGCCCCGGAGCCGAGCTCGATCAGCGTCCGCGGGCGCGCCGATCGGACGATCTCGCCGGCCCGGAGATCGAGGATCCGGCGCTCGCAGCGGGTCGGGTAGTACTCGGGCTGCTCGGTGATCCGCTCGAACAGCGCCGAGCCGCGCTCGTCGTAGAAGAACTTCGGCGGCAGCTCCTTGAACGGGCTCGACAGTCCCTCGCGGACGACCTCGGCCATCCCCGCGAGCGCCCCGCCCCCCGGCAGGTCGACCTCGATCTCGATCGCGCCCTCGCCCGGAGCCATCTCAGCCGTCCTCGGCGCAGCGAAAGCCGCTGAAGATCTGGCGGCGCTCGGGCAGATCCCAGTTGCGGAAGCTGATCCGGATCACGTTCCGACGGGTGGCCCAGGAGCCGCCGCGCAGTACCGGATAGCCGCGTCCGAAGAACTCCTCCGAGTACTCGCGGTAGGGGAAGGCCTCGAAG
>CAZTGN010000087.1:4125-9610 GCA_964613275.1 uncultured Conexibacter sp.
CAGGCGTCGCCGAGCATCCCGGCGACGCCGTGCTCGGAGGCGCCCGCCGGCGGGCCGGTGGCGAACGCGGACTGGTCGAGGTTGGCGAGCGCGGGATCGGTTCCGGCAGCGGCGATCTCCCACTCGACCTCGGTCGGCAGCCGCTTGCCGGCCCAGGCGGCGAAGGCGCTCGCCTGACGGTGATCGACGTGAATCACCGGCGCATCCGGATCGAGCGGCCGCTGGCGAGCGAACCTCGCATCGATCCAGCCGCCGGCGCCATCGGGCTCCCAGTACAGGGGCGGCCCGGTGCCGGTGGCGGCCACGAAGTCGGCGAAGTCGGCGTTGGAGACGGGCAACCGGTCGATCAGGAACGGCCCGACCTCGACCTCGTGGCGGGGACGCTCGTTGTCGTAGGCGAAGCCCCCGCCGGGCGCGCCGACCTCGTCGGCGCCGCCCTCGATCGCGATCATCCCGGGGCCGCGCACGGGCCTGTCGGGCGCGGCCGGAGGGCGCAGCGGCGGCTCGTAGCCGGGGACCATCTGCAGGAGCTGCAGCATCGTCTCGTTGTGCTGCTGCTCGTGGGCGATCAGGAGCTCGTAGACGAACCCGTCGCCGAGCAGCGGATCGTCGGATTCGAGATCGACCTCGTCGAGCACGTCGAGCGCCCGCTCGCGGACCTCGCGCATGTAGGAGCGCAGCTCGCCGCCACGGAGGATCGGCAGCTCGCCGCGGCCGGCCCGGGGCTGCTCGATCGCGTCGTAGAGGCGACCGAGCTCGCCGCGCAGCGGCTCGCGGCCTCCGACCGTCCGCACGAGCCAGAGCTCCTCGAAGCTCGCGATGTGGCCCAGGTCCCAGGCGAGCGGGCTCAACAGCGGCGAGTAGACCGAGTTGAGCTGCTCGTCGTCGAGCTGCTCGACCAGCAGCATCGTCCGCTCGCGGCTCTCGCCCAGCCGCTCCGCGATCTCCGCCCTATCGGTTGCCTTGGTAGGCGCCGGGATCGATCCAGCTTACCCGGGACGAGCGCCTCGCAGCGGGCGCGGGCACCGGCTTCACGTTCCCGTCGCCTCCGGGCGACGCCAGACCTCCTTCCGCCACGGCGGCGTCACCGCGAAGCGGGCGCCGCTCGCGGTCGCGACCGGCTCGGCGGGGACGAGAACGAGGTCGCCGCGATGGATCATGCGGCTGTCGCCGAGGCCCGGCATCGTCGTGCCGGCGTGGCTGCCGGCGGCGACGTGAAGCGCGCCGGTCCACGCCTCCCAGGCCGGCCGCGGGGCGAGGCCGGTGTCGCTGCCGATGCTGGCGATGCCGCCGCTCGAGCCGTTGTAGCCGTGGTGGGAGCTGGCCCGCGCCGCCGCGGAGCCGCCGGGGCCGATCCGGACCTGGAAGCTCTCCCAGTCATCGCGGTGGAAGCCGCCGAGGCGGCCGAGCCCGTGGGTCAGGGATTCGGGGTAGTAGAGCCAGTACTGCAGATAGATCCGGCCGGCGGCTCCGGCGCAGTCGTATCCGGCGCCGGCCGCGGCGGCCGCATCGCGGCAGTCGACGACGTGGGTGAAGGCGACCGGCGGGAGGCCGGTCTGGGTCGCGTGGACGGCGCCGGGGCGGATCGTGTCGGCGCAGAGGCGCTCGCGGCAGCGCCGGAAATCGACCGGAAGCGTCACGAACTCGCCGCCCTCGAAGAAGACGGCGGGCGCATGGCGGTCGAGCAGCGCCGCGATCTCGGCCCCGTAGAGCGCCTCGGTGGCCGACCCGGGCGGCACGACGCGATCGCAGCGCCCCTCGTCGACCGCGCAGAGCAGGGCCCCGACGACGGTGCGGGCGAGGGCGCCGCCGGGAAGGCGGTCGCCGGCGAGCGCGGCGAGCGCCAGTAGCAGGACGGTGACCAGCAGCACGGCGCCGACCCACTCGACGGTCGCTTGGCCGCCCGACGCCCTCGAGAGCGTGGACGATCCGGACGCCTTCCCGGCCGCCGCCGCCTCGCCGCTCGCCGATCGCGCCGCACCGCGCGCCGCCGGGCTCCTCCATGCCGATCGCGCCGCCGGGCTCCTCCATGCCGACCGCGCCGCCGGGCTCCTCCACGCCGATCGCGCCGCCGGGCCAGCCGCACGCCCACGGCAACCTTCCTTCCCGGCTTGCCGCCCCCCTTTCCCCATGCGCCGACGCTAGGCGTCGGCGCGATACGCGTGGGGCGCGGATGCGCCGAAAGCGGATAGAGTCGCGAACCGATGAACGACCGACCCAGCCGCGGCCCGGCGCCGCTGCCCGGCCAGAAGCCGCGCAAGGACCGGGGCTGGCGCTTCTACGCGGCGATCGCGGTCGCGCTCGTCGCGCTCGTCTTCATCATCCAGAACTCGCAGGAGGTCGAGGTCGACTTCATCATCGCGACGACGAGTACCCCGCTCTTCTTCGTGCTCGTCATCACCTTCGCCCTCGGCGCCCTGGCCGGCTGGCTGTGGCCGCACGTCCGTCGCGATCGCAAGCGCCAGCGCGAGGACCGCAAGGGCTGACGGGACACCGAACCGCGGTTCGCGGAGCGGAGCGCTCGAGTGTTCCGCGGAACCTCCCCCGGATGGGGTAATTCGCCCCCGCCGTCCCGAACGTGGGTAACCCTGACCACGCTATGTGTGGCTGAGATGGCCCAGCCTCGGCGGAGCGGCCGATGACGACGAGCCCGGCGCCTTCCCGGGCCGCCTGACGAGGCCGGGAGGTGCCGGATCGAGGAAGCGGCCGGCGCCGCGGCCTCGGGCCGCAAGGCGGCCGATGACGACGAGCCCGGCGCCTCCCGGGCCGTCAGAGCCCGGTGACCTCGGAGGCGATCTCTTGCGCCGCCTTCTTGGCGTCGTCGAAGAGCATCGCGGTCTTGTCGAGGTAGAAGAGGTCGTTGTCGATGCCGGCGAAGCCGGGGCTGAGCGAGCGCTTGATGACGATCACCTGGTGGGCCTCCGCGACCTCGATGATCGGCATGCCGGCGATCGGGCTGTCGGGGTCGTCCTTGGCGGCCGGGTTGGTGACGTCGTTGGCGCCGATCACGACGGCGACGTCGGTTCGCGGCATCTCCGGGTTGATGTCGTCCATCTCGACGAGCTTGTCGTAGGGAACGTCGGCCTCGGCGAGCAGCACGTTCATGTGGCCGGGCATGCGGCCGGCGACCGGGTGGATCGCGTAGCGGACCTCGACCCCGCGCTTCTCGAGCTCGTTCGCCATCTCCTTGACCGCGTGCTGGGCCTGGGCGACGGCGAGCCCGTAGCCGGGGACGATCACGACCGAGTCCGCGTAGGCGAGCGCGATCGCCGCGTCCTGGGCGGTGATCGAGCGGTGCGGCCGCTCCTCGCCGCCGCCGGCGGGCCCGCTCGGCACGCCGCCGAAGCCGGCGAAGAGGATGTTGGCGACCGAGCGGTTCATCGCCGTCGCCATCGCCAGGGTGAGGATCGTTCCCGACGAGCCGACCAGGGTCCCGGCGACGATCAGCGCGACGTTGTCGAGCGCGAAGCCGGCGGCCGCGGCGGAGAGTCCGGTGAAGGCGTTCAGGAGCGCGATCACCACCGGCATGTCGGCGCCGCCGATCGGCAGGACCACGAGGTTGCCGAGGAGCCCGGCGGCGATCAGGACGGCGATGAAGAGAGCCTGCGACGGGCTGTCGTTGTCGATCGCCATCACGACGCAGGCGACGACGATGCCGGCGAGCAGGAGCGCGTTCAGCACCTGCTGCCCCGGCAGCGCGATCGGCCGCGTCGGGATCAGGTCCTGGAGCTTCGCGAAGGCGATGTTCGACCCCCAGAAGGAGATCGACCCGATCACGACCGCGAACAGGATCGGGATCAGGGCGTCGAGCTCGAACCCGGTTCCCAGCGACAGGCCGTGCCGCAGCTCCGCCCACGAGATCAGCGCCACGGCGCCGCCGCCGACGCCGTTGTAGATCGCGACCATCTGCGGCATCTGGGTCATCTGGACCCGGATCGAGGCGACGACTCCGACCGCCGTGCCGGCGGCGATCCCGAGGACGATCAGCCACCAGTTGCCGATTCCGTCGAGGAGCAGCGTGGTGACGACGGCGACCGCCATGCCGACGGCCGCGATCAGGTTTCCCTGCTTGGCGGTGGTCGGGTGGGTGCCGCGACGGATCCCGAGGATGAACAGGGAGAAGGAGACGATGTAGAGGAGCGTCGCGGCGTCGCCGCCCGGCTCGAGCACGGCGGGGTGGATCATCCGGCGCTCAGCTCCCCGCCCCGCCGCCGCCGTCCGATGAGGACCCGTCTCCGCCCGGCTCCGGCTTCTTGCGGCTGAACATCCCGAGCATCCGGTCGGTGACCATGAAGCCGCCGACGATGTTGATCGTCCCGAAGGCGATCGCGATGAACCCGATGACGTCCTCGAGCGCGTCGTCGGCGTAACCGACGACGATCAGGCCGCCGAGCATGACGATCCCGTGGATCGCGTTCGTCTGCGACATCAGGGGCGTGTGCAGCGTCGTCGGGACCTTCGAGATCACCTCGAAGCCGACGAAGGCGGCGAGGACGAAGATCGTGAGCTCGGTGACGAAGTCCATGGTCTGCTTCAGCTGCTCCCTTCCACCAACGACCTGGCCCGCTCGTTCCTGATCTCGCCCCCGTGGGTCAGGCAAGCCCCGGCAACGACCTCGTCATCGAAGTCGAGCACGAGCTCGCCCTCCTCGGAGGTGATCAGCCCGATCAGGTTCTCGAGGTTCTTCGCGTAGAGCTGGGAGGCGTGGGCGGCCATGTCGCTGGCGAGGTTGGTCGGGGCGATGATCCTGACGCCGCCGTGGACGACCGTCTCGCCGGCCTCCGTCAGCTCGCAGTTGCCGCCGCTCTCGCCGGCGAGGTCGATGATCACCGAGCCGGGCGCCATGTTCTCGACGCCCTCCCTCGTGATCAGGGTCGGTGCCGGGCGACCCGGGATCAGCGCCGTGGTGATGATCACGTCCTGACGGCCCGCGGCCTCGGCCAGCGCCTCGCGGACCTGCTCGTTCTCGTCGTCGGTGAGCGGCCGCGCGTAGCCGCCCTCGTCCTCGGCGTCGGGGATGAAGTCGAGCTCGAGCGGGCGGCCGCCGAGCGAGCGGATCTGCTCCCAGGCGGCCCGGCGGATGTCGAAGCCGCTGACGACGGCGCCGAGGCGCTTCGCGGTCGCGATCGCCTGCAGGCCGGCGACGCCGGCGCCGAGCACCATCACCTTCGCCGGCGAGACCGTGCCGGCCGCGGTCGTCATCATCGGGAAGATCCGGCCCGCCTCGCGGGCGGCCAGCAGCGCCGCCGCGTAGCCGGCGACGTTCGCCTGGGAGGAGAGCGCGTCCATCGCCTGGGCGCGGGTGATCCGCGGGATCGCCTCGACCGCGAACGAGGTGATGCCGCCGGACGCGAGCGCCTTCGTCGTCTCGACCGCGGTGAGCGGCGCCAGAAAGCCGATCAGCACCTTGCCGGCCGGGATCCGGCCGATCTCCTCCACCGTCGGCGGCGAGACCGCGACGACGATGTCCGTGCCCCAGGGGTCG
>CAZTGN010000088.1:0-5379 GCA_964613275.1 uncultured Conexibacter sp.
CCAGGCGAGGAGGACCGGGATCTCGAGCCGGTCGAAGCGCGCCGCGGCGGCCAGCGTGTCGCGGGGGTCGGCCGCCGTGAAGAACCGGATCCCGTCGCGCCGGACCGCGGGGTCGCGGACCGAGGGCTCGGTGAACGACCGCAGGATCGCGTCGTCGACCGGCTCCCCGGTCAGCGCCCCGTAGGCGAGCGGCGAGCGGCGCATGAACCCGAGCCGCATCGAGTTGGCGAGCAGCATCGGCACCCCGGGAAGCCGGGCCGCCCTCGCCATCAGCTTGAATCGGCCCGGTGGGAACTTCTCGAAGCAGTCGCAGTTGGTCAGCACGAGCCGCCCGATCCGGGCGGGTCGCTCGGTGACGAGGATCTGGGATACGGCGCCGCCGGAGTCGTTGCCGACGATCGTGACGTCGTCGAGGTCGAGGGCGGCGAGGAGCCCGGAGACCATGCCGGCCACCCCGCGCGGCGTCACGTCGGCGTCCGGCCGCATCGCCTCCGGGTGGGAGCCGAGCGGCCAGTCGGGGACGATGCAGCGGTGCTTGCCGGCGAGCCGCGCCGCGACCCCCTCCCAGAGCCGGCCGTTGGCCAAGAAGCCGTGGACGAAGACGATCGCCGGCCCGCTGCCCGCCTCCCGGTAGTGGATCGGCCCGCCGGCCAGCTCCACCCGTCCCTTGCTGAAGCCCGCCCGCCCGTCCCGGTCGTCACCCATGATCCGCTCCTCTCATCCGCCTCGCGGCGGCCCGGATAGATTGTGTCGGTGTTGCATACGAACAGAATGTATATAACATACGGACAGCATGTATGTCAAATCGAAGGTCGGCCGGCTCCGGCCGGAGCCGATGGGTGAGCGCCGCACCCAGGCCGAGCGCCGGGCGGCGACGCGGGCGGCGCTGATCGCGGCCGGGCGCACCCTGTTCGCGGCCCGCGGCTACGAGGACGTCAGCAGCGAGGAGGTGGCCGCCGCCGCCGGCGTCACCCGTGGCGCGCTCTACCACCACTTCGACGGCAAGCGCGAGCTCTTCGCCGCCGTCTTCGAGGCGGTCGAGGCCGAGCTCGTGACCCGCTTCGACCTCTCCGGGCTCGACGGCGAGGACCCGCTGGGGGCCTTGATCGCGGCCTCCGATCAGTTCCTCGACCTCAGCCTCGACTCGGAGGTGCAGCGGATCGCGCTCCTCGACGGCCCCGCGGTCCTGGGCTGGGAGGCCTGGCACGAGGCGGAGAGGCGGTACGGGCTCGGCCTGATCGAGGCCGGGCTCGACGCCGCGGTCGCCGCCGGACAGGTGCGGCCGCTGCCGGTCGCCGAGGTCGCGCTGATGCTGCTCGGCGCGCTGATCGAGGCGGCGCTGCAGCTCGCGCGGGCCGGGGATCGGGCCGCGGCGCGGGAGCGGGCGGGGGTCGCCCTCGGCGCGCTGCTCGAGGGATTGCGGGCCTAGCGACGGGCGGCCCGGCGAAGAGGGGTCCGGGGCGCCCCCTACGTTGCTGGCGTGTCGGCGGCCTTCGCGATCAGCGTCAACTCGATCGACGACCTGTTCGACCCCTACACCGCCGAGCCGCTCGCGAGGCGTCCGCTTCGCGCCGAGGTCCGCGAGCGCATCCTCCGCGCCTGGATCGACAGCCGTGAGAAGCGTCCCGGTCACCTGTCGGTCGAGCTTCCGGTCGAGCAGCGGCGCGCAGGGATGGGCGAGGACGTCAGCGAGGCGATCCGCTCCGACCTCGAGCGCGCCTACCGGGCGAGCAAGCACCTGTTCATCTTCACCCGCAGCGAGCGCCGCGAGGCGCTCATCGCGTTCTCGTTCCTGGTCGTCTGCCTGCTCGCATCGAGCCTGGTCGACCGGGCGACCGCCGACGACGCGCTGTTCGTCGGCGTCTCGCAGGGCCTCGTCGTCCTCGGCTGGGTGGCGATGTGGCAGCCGGCCCAGCAGATGGTGCAGGCGGTATCGCTGCGACTGAGCAGGAAGCGGTACGAGGAGCTCGCGCTGATCCCGATCGAGGTGAGCTGGGCGTGACCTGCGAAGATGCCGCGGGATGCGGGTCGCCGGGACGAGGTCGATGATCGCCGCCGCGATCGCCGCCGCCGCGATCGCCGCCGCCCCGGCCGGGGCGGCCGCCTACGCGCCGCCTCCCGCCGACGCCGGCTTCGACTACCAGATCGGCGGCGACTACCCGCTTCCCGCCGGCGTCTCGGTCGTCTCCCGCGACTGGTTCAGCGGCAGCCCCGCCCCCGATCCCGCCGATTCGATCTGTTACGTGAACGCGTTCCAGACCCAGCCCGACGAGCGCGGCGTCGACCGCCCCGACGAGCGCTCCAACTGGCCCCGGCAACTCGTCCTCGATGGCCTCGGCGACGATCCGCACTGGGGCGGCGAGTACCTGATCGACATCCGCAACGCGCGCAAGCGCACCCGCGCCGCGCGCTGGGTCGCGCCGATGATCCGCGCCTGCGCCGACGCCGGCTACGAGGCGGTCGAGTTCGACAACCTCGACTCGTGGACGCGGTTCAACGGGACCCCGCTCGGTCGTAGGGTCCCGTTCGGCAAGCGCGACGCGCTCGCCTACGCCCGGCGGCTGTCCGCCCGCGCCCACCGCCACGATCTCGCGGTAGCCCAGAAGAACACCGCCCAGCTCACCCGTCGGCAGGCCGACCGGGCCGGCTTCGACTTCGCGATCGCCGAGGAGTGCGGGCGCTGGCGCGAGTGCGGGAGCTACATGGACGTCTACGGCGACTACGTCATCGTGATCGAGTACCGCCGCCGCGACTTCCGTCGCGCCTGCGACCGGGTCGGCGACCGTCTCTCGGTCGTCCTTCGTGACCGCCTGGTCAGTACGCCTCAGAAGGCGCGCTACGTGTACGACTCCTGCTGAGCGGCGCCGGCGGATGAAGCCGGTCGCGTCGGCGTAAGCTCGGTGCCGGTGTCCGCCGTCGAGACAACCCCTGCGGCGCCGTCGCGCCCCCGGATGCCGCCCCGCCCCGATCTCTCGCGGCTGATGATGGGCGCCGGCTTCATGCTCGTGCCGACCCGGTTCCTCGACGCCTGCCACGAGCGCTGCGGCGACTACTTCACGCTGCGCCCGACGGCGGACCGCGAGATCGTCGTCACCGCCGACCCGGAGGCGGTGAAGCGGGTCTTCACCGGCGACCCGGCCCTGCTCCACGCGGGCGAGGGGAACATCACCCTGGCGCCGCTCGTGGGGCCCGGCTCCGTGCTCCTGCTCGACGGCGACGAGCACCTGCGCCACCGCCGGCTTCTCCTGCCTCCGTTCCACGGCGAGCGCATGCGCGCCTACGGCGAGGCGATGGAGGAGGTCGCCGAGCGACGGATCGCCGAATGGCCGTCGGGCCGCCGCTTCGCGGTCCTGCCGAGCATGCAGGCGATCACGCTCGAGGTGATCATGCGCGCGGTCTTCGGCTTCGAGGACGCCGAGCGCCGCGACCGGATCGGCGGTCCGCTGCGCCGCATCCTCGACGCCGTCGCGAGCAGGCCGCGGGTGCTGGCGCTGGCGCTCACCGCCGGCCGCGACGGCCCGCTCAGCCCCTGGCGGCGGTTCGCCGCCCTCCGCGAGCGCGCCGACGCGCTGCTCTACGCCGAGATCGCGGCCCGCCGTCGCGACCCCGGCGGCGAGCGCGGCGGCGACGTCTTCTCGCTGCTGCTCGCCGCACGAGATCCGGAGGGCAGGCCGCTCAGCGACTCCGAGCTGCGCGACGAGCTGATCACGCTGCTCCTCGCCGGGCACGAGACGACCGCGACGGCGCTCGCCTGGACCCTCGAGCGTCTGACGCGGGCTCCGCAGGCGCTCGATCGGCTGCTCGCCGCCGAGGCCGCCGGCGACGACTCCTACCTCGATGCGGTGATCAAGGAGAGCCTGCGGCTGCGCCCGGTCGTGCCGGCCGTGGTGCGTCGGCTGCAGGCGCCGATGGAGCTCGGCGGGTGGGAGCTCCCGGCGGGAGCCAACATCGCGCCCTCGATCTACCTCGTCCACCGCCGCCCCGACATCTATCCGCAGCCCCTCGCCTTCCGGCCCGAGCGCTTCCTCGACGACCCGCCGGGAGCCTACGAGTGGATCCCGTTCGGCGGCGGCATCCGCCGCTGCCTCGGCGCGAGCTTCGCGACCTTCGAGATGAAGATCGTGCTCCGCGCCGCGCTCCGCGCCCGTCGCATCGGCGTTCGTCCCGGCGCGAGGCCCGAGGGCGTGACGCGCCGCGCGATCACCTTCGCCCCCGCCCGCGGCGCCCGGATCCGCGCCGACCGGACGACGCCGGCCGAGGCCGGACGCGACGTGCGTGCGGCGATGCCGTAGCCGGGCGGGTCTGACGCGGGGCCGGCGAGGGCTACGCTGCGGCCTGCTCGCCGGAGCGCTCGCGGCGCAGGCCGAGCGGGTCCATCGACGTCCCGCGGGGGACGACGAGGAGCGGCGACTGCGATCCCGAGACGAGCCGGCGCGCGGTGCTGCCGAGCAGGGTGCGGCGCAGGGGACCGTGACCGCGGGAGCCGACCACCATCAGGTCGACGTCCGCGGACGCCTCGGCGAGCAGCGCTCCGGGCGATCCCGTCAGCAGCCGTCCCTCAGCCGTCACCGTGCTGGGGACGCGGCCGAGGGCGAGCTCCTGGGTGCGGCGCATCTCGGCCCGCTCGGCGTCCTGGATCTCACCGGCCGTCAGCACCGTCCAGACGGTCGCGTAGCCGTACTTCGGGTAGTCGGCGACGCTGATCACGACCAGCTCGCCACCGTCGAGCTCGGCGAAGGCGATGGCCGTCTCGAGCGCCGCCCACGATTCGGGCGAGCCGTCGAAGCCGATGCCGATCCGGCGTGGCGGCTCGGCGGGGCCGTCGCGGTAACCGCGCGGGGCGACCATCACCGCGCACGGCGCCCCGTGCAGGAGCGACGCCCCGGTGCTCCCGAGGAGCGTCTCGCCGACCTTGCCGTGGTGGCAGGAGCCGACCACGAGCACGGCGGCGTGACGATCCTCGGCGAGCTTGCCGAGCGCATTGGAGATCGACTGCTCGGCAACCGGCACGGTCTCGACGTCGAGCCCCGGGAGGAGGTCTCGAACTTTCGCGAACGTGTCGGTACTCTCGATCGCCAAGGCGTTCGAGAGGTCTTCGTGCGTCATCAGGCCGCGCGGCCATGGATAGATCGTCGCGACCGTCAGTGAGCCGTCGGTGATCTCGGCGAGGACGCGCCCGAGTGCCAGTGCGTCACGGCCTTCGGGGCTATCCTGATAGCCGATGAGTATCCGGCGGTGCACGTGCCGAACGCTAGGGTGCGCGGCCTCACCGGGCATCCGCACGAACCGTCGAGGCGGCTCGGTAGTGAGCCCGCATCGCAGCAGTCGTCCTCCCATGACCGACGATGGCCACCAGACCTGAGGCACTCGAGTCGATCG
>CAZTGN010000088.1:5389-9565 GCA_964613275.1 uncultured Conexibacter sp.
GCTGTCGGTCGGCCGTCGGCTCGTCTCCGAGCTCACCCTCGACTCGGTGCTGCGCGACGTCCTCGAGGCCGCCCGCGAGCTGACCGGCGCCCGCTACGCCGCCCTCGGGGTCCTCGACCCGAACGAGTCCAGGCTCGAGCGCTTCCTCTACGTCGGCATCGGCGAGGAGGAGCGGCGTCGGATCGGGCTGCTGCCGAAGGGGCACGGCATCCTCGGCGAGCTGATCAGCGACCCGCGTCCGCTGCGACTCGATCGGATCGGCGATCACCCGCATTCCTACGGCTTCCCCGCCGGCCATCCCGAGATGACGACCTTCGTCGGCGCTCCGATCATGATCCGCGGCGAGGTCTACGGCAACATCTACCTGACCGAGAAGGAGGGCGGGGGGCCGTTCACCGAAGCGGACGAGCACCTGCTCGTGGTCCTCGCCGAGTGGGGCGCCGTCGCGATCAACAACGCCCGCGCGCATGAGGAGCTGCGGCGCGGGCGCGCCGACCTCGAGCGCCTCGTCCAGGGGCTGCAGGCGACCGCGTCGCTGAGCCGCGAGCTCGGAGGCGAGTCGGACCTCGGCCGGGTGCTGGAGCTCGTCACCAAGCGGGCGCGGGCGCTCGTCGGCGCCCGCTCGAGCTACGTGCTCCTGCTCGAGGGCCCCGAGCTCGTCGTTCGCGGCGCCGCCGGTGAGGGCGGCACGCGCTCGCTCGGCCGCGGCATCGCGCCCGGCAGCGAGCTCGCCGCCTTCATCGGGCTCGAGTCGAGCCAACGGATCGGCCCCGCCGCCGCCGGTGCCCTCGAGGGGCTCAAGATCGACGCCGGCGCCGGGCTCACGGTGCCGTTGCGCTCGCGCGGGCAGGGCATCGGAGTCCTGCTCGTCGTCGATCGGCAGGGCCCCGACCCGTCGTTCGCGGCCGAGCAGCAGCTCACGCTGGAGTCGTTCGCGACCAGCGCGGCGAACGCGATCTCGGCGGCGCACGCGATCGAGGACGAGAAGTCGAAGCTCGCGATCGCCTCCTCCGAGCGCGAGCGCGGCCGCTGGGCCCGTGAGCTCCACGACGAGACGCTGCAGGAGCTCGGGGCGCTTCGGATCATGCAGGAGAACGCGGTCCGGGCCCGCTCGCTGGAGGAGGCTCGCGACTTCCTCGCGCTGGCCAACGAGCAGGTCGAGCGGACCGTCAGCGGCCTGCAGGGGCTGATCGCCGAGCTGCGGCCGGCCGCCCTCGACCAGCTCGGGATCGCCGCCGCGATCGACTCGCTGATCGACCGGTTCGCCTCGCGTTCGAACTTGCGCTTCGAGGTCGACGTCGACCTCGCCAACGGCGACGGCGAGGTCGGGGAGCGCTACGCGCCCGAGCTCGAATCGACGATCTACCGGCTCGTCCAGGAGGGGCTGACGAACGCGATCAAGCACGCCGACGCATCGCGCGCGCGGGTCGCGGTCGAGGAGCGCGACGGGATCATCACGGTCCGGGTGGAGGATGACGGCAACGGGTTCGACCTGACCAGCGTCAAACGCGGCTTCGGCCTCACCGGGATGCGCGAGCGGGTCGAGATCGCGGGCGGCGAGCTGGCGGTCGAGGGACGCGAGGGCGGCGGGACGCTGGTCCGAGCGAAGCTGCCGGTGCGACTGGCCGAGCCCGGGTAGCGATCAGCGCTCGACGAGCTCGTGCTCGATCGCGTAGGCGATCAGCTCGGCCCGGGTCGAGACCCCGGTCTTGCGCTGGATGTTCGCCCGGTGGGTCTCGACCGTGCGGACGCTGAGCACGAGCTTCTCGGCGATCTCCGGGTTGACGTAGCCGAGCGCCAGCAGGCCGAGGACCTCGACCTCGCGGGGGGTCAGCTCGTCGGGCGGGCCTTCGGGCTTGTCGGGCTCGGCGGCGAGACGCGCCCCGAGCTCCGGGTTGATGTAGGTGCCGCCTGCGATCACCGCGCGGATCGCGTCGACGAGCTCGCTCGCGGCCGAGTGCTTGATCACGTAGCCCTTGGCGCCGCCCTGCAGCGACTTGCGCGCGAACGCCGGCTCGTTCTGCATCGTCAGGACCACGACGGCGGTCTCCGGCGATGACTCGAACACCTTCGGCAGCGCTTCGAGGCTGGGTGTCCCGGGCATGCTCAGGTCGAGGATGAGCACGGAGGGCTTGTGTCCGAGCACGTAGCGCGCCGCGGACTCGGCGTCGCCCGCCTCGGCCACGACCTCGAAGTCGGGCTCGTCCTCGAGCACCTTGCGGATCCCGGCGCGGACGAGCTCGTGGTCGTCGGCGAGGACGATCGTGACGCGGTCCTCTTCCTCCGGCTCGGCTGCCACGCCGGCTAGGTTACCTGCGCTCGCCGCCGGCGAGGATCCGGGGCCCCTCGCCGCGACGCTCGGCAGCGAGTACGGATCGGTGCCTCAGCCCGCGCCGGGGACGACGACGGCGGCGCCGAGGAAGCGGCCGGCGCGGAGGTCGGCGAGCGCCTCGTTGGCGGCCTCGAGCGGATAGGTCGTCACCGCGGTCTCGATCGGGACCCGCGGCGCCAGCTCGAGCAGCTCCTCACCGTCGCGGCGGGTCAGGTTCGCGACCGAGCGCAGCGTCCGCTCGCCCCACAGCAGCCCGTAGGGGAAGGAGGGGATGTCGCTCATGTGGATGCCGCCGCAGACGACCGTCCCGCCCGGGGCGACCGCCGCCAGCGCCGCCGGCACGAGCTCGCCGGCGGGGGCGAAGATGATCGCCGCGTCGAGCGGCTCCGGCGGCTGCTCCTCCGACGCGCCCGCCCAGCTGGTGCCGAGCCGGCGCGCGAACTGCTGGCCGGCGTCGTCGCCGGCCCGGGTGAAGGCGAATACCTCGCGGCCCTCGGCGACGGCGACCTGGGCGAGGATGTGGGCGGCGGCACCGAAGCCGTAGAAGCCGATCCGGGTCGCCTCGCCGCACATCCGCAGGGCGCGGTAGCCGATCAGCCCCGCGCAGAGCAGCGGCGCCGCCTGCTCGTCCGGGTACCCGGACGGGATCGGGAAGCAGTAGCGCGCGTCGGCGACGGCATGCTCGGCGAAGCCGCCGTCGACGTCGCGGCCGGTGAACAGCGCGCGCGGACACAGGTTCTCCCGGCCCGAGCGGCAGTAGTCGCACTCCCCGCAGGTCCAGCCGAGCCAGGGCACGCCGACGCGACGTCCCTCGCCGACGACCTCGCCGACGATCTGATGGCCGAGGATCCGCGGTGGCTCGGCGATCGCGACCTCGCCGTCGAGCAGGTGCAGGTCCGTCCGGCAGACGCCGCAGGCCCGCACCGCGAGCAGGAGCTGCCCCGGTCCCGGCTCGGGAGCCTCCACCTCTGCCGCCCGGAGCGGCTGCCCCACGGCGTCGAAGACCATCGCCCTCATCGCCGCGGCCCTCCGCTAGTCGGAGCCCGTCCGGGGGGTGATCCGGAAGATCGAGACGACCTCGGCCTGGTGCGCCTCGGGATGGACCACGTAGGCGCTCGGCCCGCCGCCGAACCAGCCGGCGCTCTCGTTGTCGCCGACGAAGATCCCGGGGTGGCGGCGGCCCTCGCCGTCCTCGACCCAGACCTCGTCGCCCTCCCGGAAGCCGTGCGGTGCGTCGTCGCCCATGACGACAGCCTAGCCAAGCCCACAGGTGCGATCCCGGCCTCCCGGGACCTGTGCCCCTTCGTCGATCTCCACGCCGCCGAGGCGGCGAGTGGCACGAAATGGCCGTATGCCGACCCGCTCGTCGATCTCGTCACCCGCTCGTCGTCGAGACGCACGAACGGCACGCCGCTGCGCCGCCCGAGGGGCGATCGAGTCGTCCCGCCACCTCGGCGCCCGACCACCTGGACGACCTCTCTACACTCGCTGGCGATGAAGACCGAGATCCATCCCGAGTACGGCCTCTCGCACGTCCGCTGCGCCTGCGGGAACGAGTTCTACACCCGCTCCACCAACCCCGAGATCCACGTCGAGATCTGCTCCGCCTGCCATCCCTTCTACACCGGCAAGCAGAAGCTGGTCGACACCGCGGGCCGCGTCGAGCGCTTCCGCCGCCGCGCCGCCAAGCGGGCGGGCTGACGAACGCGCCGCCGGCGTCCTCGTCGGCTCACGGCCCAAGGCCGCTTCGCCTCCTGCGTCCTCGGCGACGCGCCCCTCAGCCTCGCCCGGCGGGCTGACGAACGCGCCGCCGGCGTCCTCGTCGGCTCACGGCCCAAGGCCGC
>CAZTGN010000089.1:0-9528 GCA_964613275.1 uncultured Conexibacter sp.
GGAACCCGGCCGGCGCCCGCCGCCGCGCGCCGGGACGACGCCCTCGTAGCGGCCCTCGAGGACCAGCTCGCCCGCCTGGTTGACCGACTCCGAAGCGAAGGTGCGGTAACGGGCGCCGTCCGCCTCCTCGGCGGCGGCGAGGCGGGCGACCGTCTCGATCCGGTCGCCGGAGCAGACCGGCTCGTGCCAGCGGAACCATTGCCGGCGTTGGACGAAGCGGTAGCCGGCGAGTCCCTCGGCCGGGTCGAATATCCCCGACGCCGGGTCGAACATGGCGGCGGCGAGCGAGCGGGCTACGTAGACGGCCGCGAACGTCGGCGGCGCGACCGCGGCGCGAAAGCCGGCCGCACGGGCGGCGTCGTGGTCGCGGTGGATCGCCGCGTCGATCGCGAGCGCGTCGGCGTACTCGCGGATCTTCTCGCGGCCGACCTCGTAGCCCGTGGCCGGCCACTCCCTGCCGACGGCGGCGGGGTCGGCACCCACGCTCAGACCGCGCTGCCCGCGGTCGCCCGGTCGAGCGCGCGGACGAGCGAATCGACGACGGCGCCGTCGAACTGGCTGCCGGCGTAGCGGCCCATCTCGGCGATCGCCTCGCCGCCGCTCATCGCCGGGCGGTAGGGCCGCTCGCTCGTCATCGCGTCGTAGGACTCGGCGACGGCGAGGATCCGCGACTCGAGCGGAACCTCCTCGCCGGAGAGGCCGCGCGGATACCCGTGGCCGTCGGGCTGCTCGTGGCGGGCGAGCACCCACTCGCGGATGTCGGTGAGCTCACGGGCGGCGAGGATCCGGGCGGCCATCTCGGGATGGCGGCGGACCTGATCCCACTCCGAGGGCGAGAGCGGGCCCGGCTTGTCGAGGATCGAGTCGGGGATGCCGACCTTGCCGATGTCGTGCAGCATCCCGGCGAGGCGCAGCCGCTGGATCCGCTGGTCGGAGAGGCCCATGTCGCGTCCGATCATCTCGCAGTAGCCGGCGACCGCCGTCGAATGGCTGGAGTTGCCCTCGTCGTGGAGGTCGAGCACCTCGGCGAGGCTGAGCACGGTGCCGAGCTGGGCACGGCCCTCGCCCGGGGTGCTCGCGCCCTCGCCCTCGATCGCGCCCTCGAGGTCGGAGCTGTAGACGACGACGCGATCGGAGCCGAGCGCGACCGACGCGTTGGTCGCCGCGGTCGTCGCCTGCAGGAGCTCGTCGACGTTGCTCGCGTGCTTCGGGAAGACGGCGACCCCGAGGCCGCCACTGAGCTTGAAGCCGCGCTCCCGGTAGGCGCGGCGCATCCGCGTCAGGATCTGCTCGGCGAGCAGGAAGCCGGTGTGCTCATCGGTCTGCGGGAGGACGATCATGAACTCGGAGGCGCCGGTGCGACCGACGGTGTCGATCCGACGCGTCGACTCGTCGAGCATCTGCGCGAGCCGGCGCAGGACCTCGTCGCCGGCCTCGTAGCCGAGCTCCTTGTTGAGCTGGCGCAGGCCGCTCAGGTTGACGGCGATCAGGCCGACGCGGTGGGCGTTGATCCGCGCCCGCTCGATCTCGTTGGTGAGGATCTCGTTGATGCCGTGGCCGTTGACGAAGCCGGTGAGCAGGTCGGTGCGGGCGGCGGAGCTGAGCGAGCCCCAGAGCCTGTTCACCCGGGTCCGCAGCGTGTGGATCATCAGGCCCCCGACCGCGAGGCTGCCGACGGTGACGACGAACTGGTAGGTGAGCGTGCCCGAGCCGGCGTCGACGCTCCGTTCGGAGCCCGCCATCACCACCATCACCGCCCCGTAGCTGAGGCCGAGGAAGGCGACGTCGGCGACGGCGTCGATCCGCGGCAGGAAGTAGAAGGCGTAGAAGCAGGGCCACAGGTAGAAGAGGCTGAACGCGCTGGTCGGATCGTGGGTGAAGTAGACGCCGGCGGTGACCTGGAGGATCCCCATCGCCGGCGACAGCCGCACGAGCCACATCGGGATCCGGTTGGCGAAGAGCAGGAAGAAGGCGGCATAGAGGCCGGTCGACGCCTGCACCAGCAGCATCGAGCGAACGTCGAACGACTCGGGATGGGGAAGGATGACGCCGAAGACGCCGAGGCACATCCCCGCGAGCGACACGTAGGCGCCGGCGCGCGCGAGCGGCGCGACCTCGCGGCTGTCGGCTCGCTGCCCGTAGCCGGGATCGAGTGCGGCGGCACCGGCGCCGGTGCCGGTGTTCGCGCCCTCGAATACCGCCAAGCCCACAGTCGAACCTTCCTGATCGCATCACCGCCGACACCCCCGCAGACGGCGGCTGGACGCATTCCCTATCGCCAGAACGGGTCCGAAACCTGAATCCGCAAGCCGTCTACCGGGCTTGGCTCGGCGCCTCGCGCGAGATCGCCGTGCCCCGCCTGCCGCGGAGGATGGCGGTGGCCCCCCGGCCCGGGGCCAGCGTCATGTTGTTGCGGACGATCGGCTCCGGCTCGGGGTCGGCTTCGAGCACCGCGCGAGAGAGGACGACCCGGATCACGGTCTTGATCGTCATCAGCGCCAGGTGGGAGCCGACGCAGTGGCGCGATCCGGCCCCGAACGGCAGGAAGACCCGCGAGCTCGGCTTCGGCTCCTCGAGGAAGCGCTCGGGCCGGAACCGCTGCGGCTCCGGGAAGACCTCGGGGTCGAGGTGGATCAGGTAGAAGCAGGGCATCAGCGTCCATCCGGCCGGGAACGAGAACTCGCCGACCTCCTGCTCGCTGCTGATCCGCCGCGCCGTGATCGGCAGCACCGGGCGCTGGCGCAGGGTCTCCCTGACCACCGCGTCGAGATAGGCATCATCCTCGCCGTCGAGCTCGGCGAGCAGGCGGTCGTGGATGACGGGATGGCGGAGGAGGCGCTCGAACGCCCAGGAGAGCGCGTTCGCGGTCGTCTCGTGGCCGGCGATCAACATCGTCATGCACTCGTCGCGGATCTCGCGATCGCTCATGAACCCGTCCTCGTGCGGCTCCGGACCGGCGAGGGCAGAGAGCACGTCGGCGCCGCGCTCGTCCGGGCGCAACAGGCGGCGCAGCCCGATCTCGTCGTGGAGGATCGCCTCGATCCTGCGGGTGACGTCCATCACCTTGCCGAACGGCGTCCGGCCGCCGAGCTCGTACTGGAACTGCGGCATCAGCGCCAACGGGTTCTCGGCGATCGCGAGCATCTCACGGACGAGGCCGCGGATCTCGGTGTCGCGCTCCGGCGAGCAGACGCCGATCACGATGCGGACGATCGACTCGGTCGTGATCCGGCGCATCGGCCGCTGCAGGGCGAACGGCTCATCGACCCGCCAGCCCGCCATCTCCCGAGCCGCGATCTCCTCGATCAGCCCGGCGTAGCCGCGGACCGCGCGGGGATGGAAAGAAGGGGTCAGCAGCCGGCGGTGGTGCTTGTGCTCCTCGCCGTCGAGCAGGAACAGCGACCGCTCGCCCAGCACCGGCCGGAAGATCCGGTTGGTCGGCCCCATCCGAAAGCTCGCCGGATCACCGCTGAGAACCTCCCAGGCGGCGGCCGGGTCGGCGATGAACGCGCACCGCTTCAGCGCGCCGAGCTTGACCGCGAAGACCGGGCCGTAGCGGTCGCCGTTGCCCTCCATGAAGCCGACCGGGTCGCGGAACCACTGGCGCATCTGCCAGATGCCGGGGCTGGACGGGCCGGGCGGGAGCACTCGTGCGAGCGTAACCGAGACCTCCGAGGCCGGGGACGCTTCACGCCGGGCCGCAACGCCGCGCCCGGAGCGACCACGGCCTGCGGGGGGGATCGCGTGAAGTAGTAAGTGCTACTGTCTACTTTCAGTCCCGATCCAACGAGCCGATAGGAGCGAGCAGCGGTGGCCACAGCAGCGAGCGACGTGCTCAAGCCGGACCATGCGTCCGGTCGCAGGCACCTGATCTTCACCGACGAGCACGAGGACCTGCGGGAGTCGATGAAGCGATGGGTGCTGGACGAGCTGGCGCCGCACGCCGAGGAGTGGGAGGAGAGCCTGTGGCCGGATTCGGTCCTGCGCCGGATGGCCGACCTCGGCTACGTCGGCCTCTGCTTCCCGGAGGAGTACGGCGGCCAGGGCGGCGACTACTTCTACTCGCTGGTCCGCGCCGAGTGCCTCTCCTACGCGGGCTCCGGCGGCCTCGGCATGGGTCTCGCCGTCCACACCGACATGGTCCTGCCGCCGGTCGAGCTGCTCGGCACCGAGGAGCAGAAGCAGCGCTACCTCGTGCCCGGGATCAAGGGGGAGAGGATCGCCTGCCTCGGGATCACCGAGCCGGGAGCGGGATCCGATGTCGCCGGGATCAGGACGACGGCCCGCCGCGACGGCGACGAGTACGTGATCAACGGCTCGAAGACGTTCATCACCAACGGCGCCCGCGCCGACTTCATCCTGCTCGTGACCAAGACCGACCCTGATGCGGGGCACGACGGCGTGACGCTGTTCCTCGTCGACCTCAAGGACGGCGAGGGCGACCCGGTCCCCGGCTTCACGGTGACGCGGACGCTCGAGAAGCTCGGCATGCACGCCTCCGACACCGCCGAGCTCGCCTTCGAGGACGTCCGGGTCCCGGCCGCGAACGTCCTCGGCGAGGAGGGCAAGGGCTTCTACCACATCTCCTGGGAGCTGCAGGGCGAGCGGCTCGTCGCCGCGGCCGGCTCGGTCGCCGGCGCCGAGCGGCTGTTCGAGAAGACGCTCGAGTACGCCAAGGAGCGCGAGGCGTTCGGCCGACCGATCGGCAAGTTCCAGGCGATCCGCCACAAGTTCGCGGAGATGGCGACGAAGATCGAGGCCGCCAAGCAGCTCACCTACGCGACCGCCTGGCGCTTCAACAACGGCGAGTACCCGGTGCGGGAGATCACCGCGACGAAGCTGTTCACCTCGCGGGTCGCCTGCGAGGTCGCCGACGAGTGCATCCAGATCCACGGCGGCTACGGCTACATGAAGGAGTACGGGATCGAGCGCGCCTTCCGCGACGTACGCCTGAACCGGATCGGCGCCGGCACCGACGAGATCATGCTCGAGGTGATCGGCCGCAGCTACGGGCTCTGACCGCCGGGGCCGAGCCGCAGTCGCGCGGTCGCCCGTCGAGAGGGCGCCGCTGCGGTCTCCGACCACCCCGACCGAGCCGCCGTCGCGCGGCCACTCATCGATCGTCCCGGTGGGCCGCTCCCGGCGGGAGCTCCCCCGAGATGCCTCGACCCGCCGGTTTCAGGGCGGGCCGAGACGGGGGGATGGGTATGGATCGGACCTGAGAGAGCGCGGCGCCGGAAAGCGCCACGCCGGTTCTGGGACTCATAGGTCCTGTGCCTCCCAACATCGGCGCCGGCCTCGGGACGCACGATCCTCCGGTCGGCGGAATCGGCGGTGGTATCGCGACTCCTTCGGGCCGGCGGGTGCCGGTGACGATCGGTGGAGAGCCATCTAGTCCATTCGTCCAATCGCTTTGCCCATCCCGGGCCCGCTGCCACAATCGGCCGGCATGGAAGCTCCGACCGACAGCGGCTCGGTCACCGCCACGGTCGCCGACGGCAGCCCCCTCTTCCGGATCGGGCTCGTAGCCGTGCTCGAACGGGATGGCATCACCGTGGCCGACCAGGCGAGCGATGCCGGTGCGGCCATCACCGCGATCGACCGCTGCCGGCCCGACGTCATGGTCGTCGACCTCGATCTGCCGGAGCTCGGCGGGATGGCGGTCCTCGAGGCGGTCCGGGCCCGGACCGAAGCGCCCCGGATCCTGCTGCTCGCCTCCGGCGCCGAGAGCCAGCCGCTCTACCGGGCCCTCTCCCTCGGCGCCGCCGGCTACCTCGCCAAGCGCAGCGAGGCCGACCGCGTCTGCGCGGCGGTCCGGGCGATCGCCGCCGGCGCCACCGTGATCGACGAGCGCCTGCAATCGGGGCTTGCCGACGAGATCAGGCTGCGCGAGCGCGGCGACCGTCCCATCCTCACCGACCGCGAGCGCGAGGTCCTGGCGCTCGCGTCCGAGGGCGCGTCGGTCGCCGATGCGGCCGGCCATCTCCACCTCAGCGACGCCACGATCAAGACCCACCTCCACCACGCCTACGCCAAGCTGGACGTCTCCGACCGCGCGGCCGCGGTCGCGCAAGCGCTCCGCTACGGCCTGATCGAGTAGATGACCGCGCGACTCGCAGCCCGCCGGGCTGCTCGACTGCGCCGGGCCGCCGGGTCACGCCCCGGCGACCCTCCCGGAAGGTGACCGCGCGACTCGCAGCCCGCCGGGCTGCTCGACTGCGCCGGGCTTCACTACATAGCGAGGGCGCCGCTGTGCGGCGCCCTCTGCCGTTCCGTTCCCCCTCGCCGGCCATGGACGAGGGACTGCAACCGTGTCTGGGCCACCTATCGGCAGCCCGGTCCGCCGGCTCGATCGGGCGGACGGCTGATCGTCGTGATGAACCGCCGCCAACCGTTCGGTTGACCAGCCTCAGGTTCGCGGTGACCCGTGGATCGCCGGGGGTGACGACGGATCCGGCGTCCCGAACGTGGATCTCGGCGCCCCAAGACGAGCGAGAGCAACGAATTGGTCGCATAGCGACCCAAGGTCACCGAGTGCGACGAAAGGGACGCTGAACACCGGGATGGTTCTCCGGCCCCCCGGGCGCGCGCTCCACCTCATCCATACCCCTCCCCGCCGGAACCATCCTCGTGATCGCCGGACCGGTCTCGAAGCCCCCGACGGCCCGATCACACCGTGGCGTGGCGCTCCACTGGACCCGCCCCCACCCGTGCGAGAATCCGGCGCGGTGAGCGGCGGACGGCTGACGATCCTGATCGCGGACGATCACCCGGTCTACCGGCAGGGCCTCGAGCGGGCGATCGGCGAGCGTGCCGACCTCGAGCTCGTCGGCTCGACGGCGGACGGACGGCAGGCGCTCGAGCGGATCCGCGAGCTCGAGCCCGACGTCGCCGTCGTCGATGTGCGGATGCCCGGGCTCGACGGGCTGAAGATCGTCGGCGCCGCCCACCGCGACGGGCTCCGGACCCGCGTCCTCCTGCTGACCGGTTACGAGGACTCGGGCGTCGCCTACAAGGCGCTCGCCGACGGCGCCGCAGGCTACGTCTCCAAGGCATCCGATCACACCGAGCTCTGCGAGTCGATCGTCGCGGCCGCGGGCGGCGAGACCGTGATCGCACCGCAGTTCGCGGCCGGGATCGCCACTGAGATCCAGCTCCGCGAGACCTCCGAGCGGCCGGCGCTGACCGGCCGCGAGGGCGAGGTGCTGAGCCTGCTCGCCGAGGGCCGGACGGCGGCCCGCATCGGCGAGGAGCTGCATCTGTCGGAGGCGACCGTCAAGACCCACCTCCACAACCTCTACGACAAGCTCGGCGTCTCCGACCGCGCCGCCGCGGTCGCGACTGCGATGCGATGGGGCCTGCTCGAGTGAGCCGCCCCGCCGGGATGCCGCCGGGGGGCGAGCGCCGATCGCCGCCGCAGGACGAGTCCCCGCTGCAGGTCATCGGCCAGCTCGCGGGCGGGATCGCGCACGACTTCAACAACATCCTCGGCGTGATCATCAACTACGCCCGCTTCGCCCAGGGGGCGATCCCGCCGGGCTCTCCAGCCGCCGCCGACATCGAGGAGATCAGGCGCGCCGCCGAACGCGGCGTCGGCCTCGTCCGCCAGCTCATGATCCTGGCCCGTCGCGAGGGCGGCTCCACGGTCGTCTTCGACCTGAACGAGCTGATCACGGGCCTGGACGGCTTCCTGCGCTCGACGATCGGGGAGCACATCGCCGTCGAGCGACGGCTGGACCCGGGGCTCTGGCCGCTGGCCGAGGACCCGGCGCGGATCGAGCAGGTCCTGATCAACCTCGCGGTCAACGCCCGCGACGCGATGCCCGGAGGGGGAGCGCTGACCTTCGAAACCGGCAACGCGGAGCTCGGCGCGGCCGAGACCGCCGCGTATCCGGGAGCCGAGCCCGGGCGCTTCGTGCGGCTGCTGGTCAGCGATACCGGGGTCGGCATGGACGGGGAGGTCGCCGCCCGTGCCTTCGAACCGATGTTCACGACGAAGGCGGCGGGGCAGGGCACGGGCCTCGGCCTCGCGACCGTCTACACGATCGTGACCCAGGCGGGCGGCCTGGTCGACCTCTCGTCCCAGCCCGGGCGTGGCACCAGCATCGAGATCCACCTGCCGGCGAGCCGCAACGCCCCGGCCGCGTCGACGCGTCCGACCCGGGCGGCGCCGGCGGGACGCGGCGAGGCGGTTCTGATCGCCGAGGACGACGAGGCGGTGCGTCGCGTCGCGGAGCGGATCCTCGAGACGGCGGGATATCGGATCAGCTCCTGCCCGGGCGGCGTCGAGGCGCTCGAGCTGCTCGACGATCCCGCCAACGGCTTCGACCTGCTCCTCGCCGACGTGGTCATGCCGGGGATGCGCGGCGACGATCTGGCCCGCCGTGCGGTCGCGATGCGGCCGGGCCTGCACGTCCTCTTCATGTCGGGCTACAGCGACGACGCTCCCCCGTCCGACCTCGGGCCGACGGCCGGGCGCGTCGCCTTCATCGACAAGCCGTTCGACGCCGGCACCCTGCTCGAGCGCCTGCGCGAGCTGCTCGGCGAGTAGGCGCCGCCGATCCGATCGCCGCGACGCCTGGCCCGGCGGCGGGTACCGTGCAGCGGGTGAACGTGATCACCGACAGCGGCGTGCGGGCGCCCTCCCCCCCGTTCACCGACGAGCACGAGGATCTGCGCGCCACCGTGCGCCGCTGGGTCGAGTCGGAGATCGTCCCCGAGCAGGCCGAGTGGGAGCGGCGGCGCGAGTTCCCGCGCGAGCTCTTCGATCGCGCGGCCGAGCTCGGCTTTCTCGGCCTCAAGTACCCGGAGCGGCTCGGCGGTCAGGGGGGCGGCGCCGTCCACGACGCCGTCTGGGCGGAGGAGCTCGCCGCCGCCGGCGCCTGCGGCGGGGTCGGGGCCGGGCTCGGCGCCCACACCGGGATCGCGACGCCGCCGGTCTTCAACTTCGGCACCGCCGAGCAGCACGAGCGCTTCCTGCGACCGGCGATCGCCGGCGAGCGGATCGCCGCCCTCGCGATCACCGAGCCCGGCGCCGGCTCCGACGTCGCCTCGATCAGGACGACGGCCGAGCGGGCCGACGGCGGCTGGATCGTCAACGGGGCGAAGACCTTCATCACCAACGGCGTCCGCGCCGACTTCCTCGTCTGCGCGGTCAGGACCCGACCCGAGGGCGGCCACGCCGGGATCTCCTTCCTGATCCTCGAGCGCGAGATGGAAGGCTACGAGGTCACGCGGAAGCTGGAGAAGCTCGGCTGGCACTCCTCCGACACCGGCGAGCTCGCCTTCACCGACGTCCTCGTCCCCGACGAGAACCTGCTCGGAACCGAGAACGAGGGCTTCAAGCTGATCATGGCCAACTTCCAGTGGGAGCGCCTGCTGATGGCGCTCGGCGCCGTCGGCGCGATGGACTGGTGCCTGCGCCGCTCGGTCGCCTACGCGGTCGAGCGCCAAGCCTTCGGTCGCGCGATCGGGAGCTTCCAGGCGATCCGCCACAAGGTTGCCGAGATGGCGACCAAGCTCGAGGCC
>CAZTGN010000090.1:0-9108 GCA_964613275.1 uncultured Conexibacter sp.
CGGCCGACTCCGACGCGGCAGTCGCGGCCGACCCTGCGGCGCTGATCGACGACCCGGCCCGGGCCGCGCGGGTGCGCGAGACGAGCCCGATCGAGGTCGGAGTCCGGCGCGCCGGCTCGGCCGTGATCGCGCCGATGGCCCCGGCCGCCTTCATCAACCCGGCGGTGATCCAACGGACGGCCGAGCTGACCGCTGCCGACTTCTCGGCGCCACCCTTCCGCTACCGCGAGGGCGTCGCGCTCGAAGGCGGCCCCGCGACCCTGCCGGCCCGGCTCGCGATCGCCGGAGCGCTGGCGGCGACGCAGGCCGGGATGCGCCGGACGCTTCTCGCCGGACCGGGGACCCGCCGCCGCATCAGCTCGCTGCTCGGCCGCCTCCTCCCCTCCTCCGGCTTCGGGCCCGATCCGGGCCGGCTCGAGGACTGGCGCTGGGGCCTGCGCGTGGAGGCCGCGACGAGCGGCGGGCACCGCGTCTCGGTGGCCGTGGAGGCGAGCGGCCATCCGGGCTACCTGACGACGGCGCGGATGCTCGGCGAGGCGGGGCTGATCGCCGCTGCCGAGCAGCTGCTCGGCAGCGGCTGTCTGACCCCGGCGGCGGCGCTCGGGACCCGGTCCGCCACGCGCTTCGAGCGGGCCGGCCTGCGGTTCGCCGTCGCCGCGTAGCGCCTGCCGGCGCTCAGCGCGGATGCTGGACGTTCATGCCGGCGCGCAGCTCGGCGCGGGTGAGCTTGCCGGCCGGGACCGCGTCGGCGCGGTAGGAGAACGTGCCCGGGAAGTCGAGGACGAAGGTCCGTGACCCGTCCGGAGCGAACTCGCTCACCGGGTGGGGTGTGGACAGAAGCCCTCCCCAGGCCATCATCCAGCTTCCGTTCGCCGACCGCCGCGCCGATCCGCAGCAGACCGCGGACGGGACATCGGGGTCACCGACCGCCTCGAGCAGGGTCGCGGTCCCGGCGCCCTCGTCGATCGCGTAGCGGACGCCACGCGGCGGTCGTCCCTGTCCCTGGCCGTTGTCGAACGCGGTCAGGGTCCCGTCGGCGTTGATCCGGGCGTAGTGCTGGCCGCCGAGCGGGTTGGACGCATGCGGGTCGCCGAGGACCGTGAGGCTCTCCGGCGTCGGCGTTCCGCCAAGCTTCCAGACGACCTCGCCGGTGTCGCGGTCGATCTCGTAGATGCCGTCCGTGTGGCGCAGCGAGATCACCACCGAGTCGTCGGTGGCATCCATCGAGTTGATGTGGACGATGTCGTACTCGTTGTCCTCGGCCTGCGGGATCGCGAAGTCGTCCCACCAGTGATCCGTCTCCTCGAGGCCGATGTGGTCCTTGCTGTTCCACGACCAGACGAGGTCCCCGTCGGGCTCGACCTCCTGCAGCTCGGCGTCGAGCGCGATCCCGTCCGGCGGCCCGCCGTAGGCGGTCATGTCGATCGGGTTGGCCCGCGGCTTGTAGCTCATCAGCATGTAGTTGCCGTTCGGCAACAGCTGCAGGTCGTGGGAGTCGAGCTCGGTGCCGACCGTCTGCAGGGTGTTGAGCAGGTTGCCGTCGAGGTCGCGGATCTCGTAGCGATCGTTGGCTGACACGGCGAGGGTGCCGTCGGGCAGGAGCTTGAAATCGCCCGGCTTGATCGAGCCGTAGCGCCACCACACCGGGACGCCGTTGCCGTCGAACATGATCGCGTACTGCCGCGGCGTCACCAGGTACCACTTCTGCTGCGCCTGCCCGTACCTGGTGAACGTCCACTGCGGGAAGTCGTTCGGCAGGCAGCGGACGTGGTAGGTCGAGGTGCCGACGTCGGTGTCGGTCGTGAGCTCGAACTCCTGCCCCGACTGGAGCGGGACGTTGGTCGTGAAGGTGCCGCTGTTGGCGGGGCCGCCGTCGACGGCGACCGTCGTGTCGGCGGGCGCCTCGACGGTGACGTCGACGGGGCCGTTGTTGCAGCGGGTGACGTAGTCGGGAACGGTCGGGTCGAACTCGGGATAGAGGTCGGGGGCGGCGGTGATCTCGAGCTTCGACGGGCCGGCGCCGGTGGCGAAGGTCTCGTCCTTGCCGCAGAGGTCGACGTCGTCGACGTCGTCGGTGGCGCAGAGCCGGTAGTGGTACTTCGTCTCCGGGTCGAGGCCGGTCAGGTCCTCGGAGACCGGCTGGCCGCTGCCGGCCTCGACCGCGATCGACCGGTGGGTCGTCTCGGAGCCGTAGCTCTTCGTCGGCCCGTACTCGAACCAGTAGGCCGAGGTCGCGTCCTCGGTGTCGCCGACGACGCCGGTGACGGTCGCCGTCGTCGCGCCGACGTCGGTGGCCGGCTGGGTGACGCCGAAGGCGCAGCCGCCGGCGAACAGGGCGGCGAGGACCAGGAGGGCGGCGGTTGCAGCGCGCGGCCGCCACGATCTAATGCTCCGCCCGTCGCCCATGAGAACTCCCCTCGCGGACCTCGGCCCGCATGCCTTGCTGGACATCGCCCTTTCCCGCGGGCAGCCAACCAGACAGGCAACGCCACAGCAAGGGCAATGAGTATCAGGCAACGAAGTGCCGGGGTTCGACCAGCCGAACCGGCCTCGACATGAACCACCGGCCGGCCAGAGGCGCCTGCCGGAATCGAACCGGCGTACGCGGCTTTGCAGGCCGCTGCGTAGCCACTCCGCCAAGGCGCCGCGGGGCGCAAGCGTACTGGCCCGGGCGCGGCGTCCCGGTCGCGAATGTAGATTGGCCGCCGATGGATCGTTCCCGGAGGCGGCTCGGCGCATTGCTCGCGGTCATCGCGATCGGCGCGCTCGGCGCGGCGCTCGCATCCGGCGCCGATGCCCGGATAAAGCGCTGCAACGGGCAGAAGGTGCTCTGCGACCGGCCCTTCAACGAGGTCGTGCTCGCCGGCGCCCACAACGCGATGTCGGCTGACGCGCTCGGCTGGGTGCTTCCGAACCAGTCGGTCGCGATCCCCGACCAGCTCCAGCTCGGAATCCGGGCGCTGCTGATCGACACCTACTACGGCGTCGCCGGGGAAAACGGCAGCGTCGTCAACGCCGACGCCTCCGACCCCGGCGCCCGTACCTATCTCTGCCACGTCCTCTGCCAGCTCGGGGCCTCGCGGCTGGCGCCGGTGCTGCGCCAGATCCGCCGCTTCCTCCGCAACCGGCCGAACAACGTGCTGCTGATCGACAACGAGGACTACATATCCCCGTCCGCGTTCGCCGCCGCGATGCGCCGCAGCGGCCTGCTCGACTTCGCCTACGAGGGGCCGACCGACGAATGGCCGACGCCGCGCTGGATGATCCGCCACCGCCAGCAGGTGGTCCTGCTCGCCGACAACGATGCCGGCGGCTATCGGTGGTACCACCGGACCTACCAGGGCATCCTCCAGGAGACCCCCTACACCTTCGCGAACCCGGACCTGCTGATCGAGCCGGCGAGCTGGAGGGCGAGCTGCGGCCCCAACCGCGGCGACGTCACCGGCTCGATGTTCCTGATGAACCACTGGTCGCCGCCGACCGCGCCGCCGCGACCGGACCTCGCCGAGTCGGCGAAGGTGAACGCCCGCTCGGTGATCGTCGGCCGGGCCGAGGAGTGCGCCCGCGTCCGCGGCCGCCTGCCCTCGATCATCGCCGCCGATCAGGTCACCGCCGGCGATCTGCGCGGGGCGGTCCGCGACCTGAACGGGATCGCGGCCCGGGCCGCCCGCTGAGCCGCCGCGGGCCCCAGCACCTCTAATCGCCGTCTAATCGGCCCGGGAGAGGCTCGTGTCCGTTCGTGAGCGGAGACATCAGGAGGAACGGGACATGAGCAAGATCGGATGGCCCCTCGCGGCGGTGATCGCCGCCCTGGTGATCGCGGTCGCGATCCTCGGCGGCGCCCTGATCCTCGGCGGCGATGGCGATGACGACGACGGGTCCGAGGTCGCGACGGTCACGCTCCCGGTCCAGCCGACCGGGATGATGGAGGCGGGGGGCGAAGCGGCGACGGCACCCCAGGGCGTCGACCCCGACGAAGCCGACCCCGATCCCGACGACCAGCCCCTCGGCAAGGCCGAGGCGAACCGGGCCGGCCGCGCGGCGGTCGCAGCGGTAGGCGGCGGCACCGTGGTCGAAGTCGACCGCTCCGACGATCCCGGCGAGGCGTACGAGGTCGAGATCCTCACCGACCGGGGCGAGATCGACGTCGCTCTCGATCACAATCTGAAGCGTGTCCCGAACGCGGCATACGACGACCCCTACGGCGACTGACCCCGGGGCGGCGCGACGATGCGCGTCCTGATCGTCGAGGACGAGGCGAAGCTGGCCCGGCTGATCAGGGCCGGGCTCGAGGAGCGCGGCTTCGCCGTGGACGCCGCCGACAGCGGCGAGGACGCGCTCTGGATGGCCGGCTCGACGCCGTACGAGGCGATCGTCCTCGACGTCATGCTTCCCGGCATCGACGGCTTCGAGACGTGCCGGCGGCTCCGCGAGGACGAGGTGTGGACGCCGATCGTGATGCTGACCGCGCGTGATGCGATCGCCGACCGGGTCAGCGGGCTGGACGGCGGCGCCGACGACTACCTGACCAAGCCCTTTGCCTTTCCCGAGCTCGAGGCCCGGCTGCGGGCGCTGGCGCGCCGCGGCGGCGGGCCGCGACCGGCGGTGCTGCGGGTGGACGGGTTGACCCTCGACCCCGCCTCGCGCACGGTCGAGCGGGACGGCGTGCCGATCGAGCTCTCGCCGACCGAGTACGCGATGCTCGAAGCGTTCATGCGCAGGCCCGGCATCGTCCTCTCGCGGCTGCAGCTCCTCGAGCTCGTCTGGGACAACGCCTACGAGAACCGCTCGAACGTGGTCGACGTCTACGTGCGCTACCTGCGGTCGAAGATCGACGAGCCATTCGGAGCGGACTCGATCGAGACGATCCGCGGGACCGGCTATCGCCTGCGGGCGGGGTCGTGAGCTCGCTGCTCGCGGCGATCCCGATCCGGGTCCGGCTGGCGCTGGGCTTCGCCGTCGTGATGACCATCGTCCTCGTGGCGGTCGGCGCCTTCGTCTACCTGCGAACCGGCTCCGACCACGACGAGCAGATCTCACGCGAGCTCGGCGCGCGGATGGCCGGGGTCGTCGCGATCGTCCGTGACGACGGCGACGACCTCGGCGATCCCGAGCAGGACCCGCTCGGCCGGGTCGACGCCGCGGGACTCGTCCAGGTGCTCGGGCCCGACCGCAGGGTCGCCGACGCCACCGACGACGCCTACCTGACGACGCCGCTGCTCGGCCCCGAGGAGACGAGACGACTGCTCGACGGCGAGGTCGATGCCTACGACGTCGACGCGCCGAGCGGCCCGATGCGCGTGATCGCCGCCCGCAGCCAGGACGACGGCGTGCCCTACACGATCTACGTCGCAGCATCGATCGCCGAGCGCAACGAGGCTCTCTCCAACCTGCTCACGCTGCTTCTGATCGGCGGCCCGGCGGCGCTCCTGGCCTCGACGCTGGCCGCCTACGGGGTCGCGACCGCGGCACTGCGCCCGGTCGATGCGATGCGCCGCCGCGCCGCCGCGATCAGCTCCGAGGGGCCCGGCAAGCGCCTGCCGGTGGGAGTCGCCGACGACGAGGTCGCCGAGCTCGGCCGGACCCTGAACGAGATGCTGGGGCGGCTCGAGGCGGCGATCGAGCGGGAACGCCGCCTCGTCGCCGACGCGAGCCACGAGCTGCGGACGCCGCTGACGATCCTCAAGGCCGAGGTCGAGCTCGCTCTCGCGGAGGGAAGGAGCGCCGACGAGCTCCGGGCGGCGCTGCGCTCGAGCGGCGAGGAGGTCGATCGGCTCGCCGAGCTGGCCGATGACCTGCTGATCCTCGCCCGCGCCGACGAAGGTCGTCTGCCCCTGCACCCCGAGCGGGTCGCGGTCCGCGAGCTGGTCGCGCGGGTCGGTCGCGGCTTCGAGGCGCGGCTCGGCGACCGGCGGCTCGCCTGCTCGGTTCCCGACCCGCTCGTCGTCGAGGCCGATCCGCTCCGCGTCGAGCAGGCGCTGACCAACCTGATCGACAACGCCGCCCGCCACGGTGAGGGCACGATCACCGTCGCGGCGAGCGCCGACGGCGATCTGGTGGAGCTGACGGTCAGCGACGAGGGCGAGGGCTTCCCGGGCGAGCTGCTCGACCGCGCGACGGAGCGCTTCGCCAGGGCGGGCGGCGGCACCGGCGGGTCGGGGCTCGGGCTGGCGATCGCCGAGTCGATCGCCACGGCGCACGGGGGCTCCCTGGCGGTGGCCAACGACGGCGGCGCCCGGGTCACGATCGCGCTGCCGAAGGCCGCGAAGGATCCGCTCGTCCCGTCCTGATCCGTCCTAATCGGGCTCTAATCCGCCCGCTGCAACCTCCCGTCCACAGTCAACGATCCATAGGAGGCAATCCAATGAAGAAGCTGGGAGCACTCGCACTCGCCGTGATCGGCGTCGCGCTCGCGAGCATCGCCATCGCGGCGCCGGCGAGCGCCGCGGCAGCCGGTGTCCACAAGGCCGCCAAGCAGGAGTGCAAGCTGGAACGGGCCACCGACACCCGTGAGTTCGTCAACCGGTACGGCGGCAAGGGCAAGCAGGCCCTGAAGCGCTGCATCCGGCACGAGAAGCGCAGCGCCAAGCGGGACTGCGAGGAGGAGCGGCGCACCGAGCCACGCGAGTTCGTCAACCAGTACGGCGGCAAGGGCAAGCAGGCCATGAAGCGGTGCATGATCGACGAGATCCGCTGAGCCAGAGGCGATCGACCGAGGCCGGGGCGCTACCGCGCTCCCGGCCTCGTCGTTTCCCGAGGCTCGAGCTCGAGCTCGCGCACCAGGCCCCGCGGCTTCGATCGATCAGCCGGCCTCGCGAGGCGACCTCTGTTAGGTATCCCTAACCCGCTGCTAGGCTACGGGGCCCCGATGCCGCCCGGACGCTGCTGCCGATCGACCCCGCGATGTCGCCGCTGCCCGCTGCGCAGGGCGGCAGCGGAGATTCCGGCGGGGCCGACCGGGATCGAGTCCCGGACGCCGGCCCACATGCAGGGCGTGCCGCAGTCGCTGTGGAAGTACGAGCCGCTCTTGCGCGCGAGCTGGGAACGCCGACGATCAGAGGCCGTGACGGCCGCAGTCGGTCGCGCCGCCTAGCTCAGTCGGCCTCGGCCTCGCCGAGCTTGTCGCCCTCGCGATGGACGAACTCGTCGAGCATCATCGGGAACTCCTCGAGCCGCTCGGCGACCTCGAGCAGCGACTCCATCCGCGACTCCTCCTCGACCTGCTCGGTGATGAACCAGTGCAGGAACACCTCGCTCGCATGGTCGCGGGTCTCACGGGCGATGTCGAAGAGCTCGTGGATCGCGACCGTGTTCGACCGCTCCTGCTCGAGCGCCAGGCGGACGGGCTCCACGTGGTCCTTGAACTCGTCGATCGGGGCGGCGATCTCGGTCAGCTTCGGCCGCGTGCCGGAGTCGATCAGGTAGGCGACCATCTTCGCCGCGTGCTCGCGCTCCTCCTCGGCCTGCTCGTTGAACAGTCGGGCCAGGTTCGGATAGGTCGCGGCGTCGTAGTAGGAGGCGATCGCCACGTACTGGTGGGCGGCCGCGTACTCCCTGCCGATCTGCTCGTTGAGGGCGTCGATCAGTCGTTCCGATGGCATGGCCGGATCATTTCAGATCCGCCGACCGGCTTCGGCCCGGGATCCCGGGTAGAGCGGCTGATCTGAGCGAAATCCGCGCCAGGCCGCTTGGGCGAGCAGGAGACGAGATCCTCGCCTTGCCGCCGCCCACCGGCTCGCGATAGCCGTGTCGAGCCGGTGCAGCCGGTCGCCCACGTGGACGTAAGCGGCGGCCACCTACGAGCGTTCGCGATGCGGGTTGCCGCGCTCCCACCAGTCGATCGTCTCACCGCGCTGCTGCATCTCCTCGATTGAGCGGGCAACGAAATGGGCGCTCGAGCCGGTCACCGAACCGCAGAACTTCCAGAGCTCCCGAGTCGCGCGCTTGTACCGATGGATCAGATCGTCGAGGTCGAACGCGTCCAGCTCGCCCGCGTCGTAGTCGGCGAAGGCGTCGCGCACACGCTCGAGCAGATCGGCGAGGCGGGCCTCGTAGTAGGCGCCGACCAGCGCGATGTCAGCCCGTCGCCGTGCCTTCTCCTCGGCCTTGCTCATCCGTACTGCGGGGGCGCCTCGCCGACCCTCTCGATCACCCGGGGATAGGCGCCCCCGTCGGTCTCGGTCCGCTCGCGCAGCCTCAGCTGCACCCTCCACTCGTCGCCGAAGTCGAAGACGTAGGCGAGTGCCGCACCGGGCTCGAGGCCGAGCTCGTCGAGCGGCAGCTCGGCGGTGGCCGTCCCGCGTGAGTCGGAATCGATCGGGCTCGTGTACTCGTGCTCGGAGCCACCCCAGAACTCACCGTTGATCCAGAACGAGTAGAGGTGATCGTCGAGCCAGCCGAACGCCTCCTGGATCGCCTGGTGAAGGACGGTCAGGTGCTGCTCGGCCGCGACGGCGACCAGCGCGCTGACGCCGGGCGCGTTGAGGAGCTCGGCCTCGAAGAGAAGCGCGGCGCCGCCGACCGGTCCGGTCCCGGTCACGGCGAGCGCCCCAGCGCCGGCATCGGTCAGCGCGAGCACCGTGCGCCATCGCGGCCCCGCCGGATCGGGCCGGCGCTCGATCAGGCCATACGCCTCGCCGCGGCAGAGGACGCCGATCACGTCCCAGCTCATCCCCCGCGCGTCGGGCGGACGCCCGGCCTCGTCCACCCAGCCGTCCCAGCGGGCGGCGCCCGCCGCCGCCGAGGCCAGCTCGTCGTGATGGCGCTCGCCGCCGGCGAGCGAGTCGACGACCGCGCCCGCTACGACCGCTCCGAGCTCATCGCCGCCGTCGAGGTCGGAGGCCAGGCAGGCAAGCAGCGCGTCGGGATCCTCGAGGAGGGCGCGGCCACGCTGGGTCGTGAGGAGCTTCCGCCCGCGGCGCCGAACCAAGCCCAGGCGACGCAGGCCCTCGCGGAGCGCCTCGAGGACGCGGACGTCGGCCTCGCGCTGCGGTGGCCCGACCACCCCGGTGTGCCACCAGCCGGGCCACCGCTCAACCCCCTCGCGCACGACCGCCCTGGCGAGCGCGTGCGTCTGCGTCAGGGGGAGGCCTTCAGCGCCCATCTCGA
>CAZTGN010000090.1:9118-9486 GCA_964613275.1 uncultured Conexibacter sp.
GCGCCGGCTCCGTTGCTCGATCGACCGCCATCTCGTCCACCATGCCGCACGGTAGCCGAGAGCCGCCGATCCCGCCCGATGCGACCCGCCGACCTCTCGCCTGATCGATTCCCGACTGCCGCTCGGAGGCACGCAGACTGGCACTGAGCGGAGCACTCCGGCACGTTGAGCTGCGAAGGAGAAGACGAAGGGAGGCGTCGCTAGAGCAACGTCGACCCGGAGGTCGAGATGCACGCCCCTCTCGACGCCCTACTGACGGCAATCCAAGTCCCCACAACAAGCGTCTGAGGTCCGGCGGCGAGGACGATCGGCACCCCCGAACGACGGAAGCCCGCGTGGATAGCGGGCTCTCGGGTGAAGCGGCTGAT
>CAZTGN010000091.1:0-9465 GCA_964613275.1 uncultured Conexibacter sp.
CGAGATCTACGTGATGAACGCCGACGGGTCGGACGAGACCAGGCTGTCGAACAACGGGGCGGTCGACACCAACCCGACCTGGTCGCCCGACGGCAGCAAGATCGCCTTCAACACCACCCGTGACGGCGACAGCGAGATCTTCGTGATGAACGCGGACGGGAGCAATCAGACCCGCCTGACCAACAACGACGTCACTGATGTCGATCCTGCCTGGTCACCGGATGGATCGACGATCGCCTTTGAGAGACCGGGTGTGGGGGCTGGGATCCAGGTGATCGAACCAACTGGCGGCGCCGAGAGCCCGATCGGCCCCACGCCAGTCTTCGGCGATCACCTCGATTGGGCGCCGGACGGAACCAGGCTCGCCTTCTCGAACGGTCAGAACATCTTCACGGTCACCGCCAACGGCACCACCGTGGTCAAGCTCACCGATGACCACAGCGGAGAGTTCCAACGCTTCCCGGCTTGGGCGCCCGACCAGACCAGGATCGCATTCGAGCGGAGCGGCGACATCCTGACGATGCCGCCCGGCGGGGGCGATGAGATCAACCTGACGCCGGGGGCCTCCGTCGACTGGGAGCCTTCCTGGCAGCCGACCGTCGACAGCCCGGTGATCTTCATCCACGGCTTCAGCGGCTCGCCGATCTTCTGCGGCGCCAGCGAGATCTGGCCGAACCTGCCGCGCCCGAACCTGAGCCGGATCGCGCTCGGCCCCGACGGCCGCACGACCCCGCGCTGCCCCGACGCCGGCCCGCGCGAGGGCCAGATCCTCGAGACCGTCCTCGGCAGCGACGTCTACGGCTCGACGGTCGATTTCCTCCGCGACGAGTTCGGCGACGTCAACCTCTACGCCTGGGACTGGCGGAAGAGCCCGGAGGAGGCGCTGGCCGGCCTCGACGCGCTCGTCGACCGGGTCCGGGCCGGCCTCGATCCCTCCGATCCCGGCGGCGGCAGGGTGATCCTGATGGCGCACTCGATGGGCGGCCTCGTCACGAGGCTCTACTTGAACGAACCGGCGCGGGCGGCCAAGGTGTCGCGGGTGCTGACCGTCGGCACGCCCTACTGGGGCACGCCGAAGGGGCTCTTCCCGTTCGTCTACGGAGTCGAGTCGCCCGGACCCTCGTTCCTCGACGTCGTGATCGGCAACGGCGAGCTGCGCGCGTTCGCCCGCTTCATGCAGGGCCTCTTCTTCGGCTGGCCCTCGGACCGCTACGGCGGCTGGCTCTCGATCGAGGGTCGCGAGCCGGCCCCGCTCGATCGCAGCGGGCTGCTGCGGTTGATCGACGAGCGCGGCGGCAACCCGTCGCTGTACGCGACCGCGCTCGCCGCCCACAACCTCCGGATCGACGGGTTCGCGACCGGCGGCACCGACTACCAGACGATCATCGGAACCGGAATCCACACGGTCGAGTCCGTCGGGATCGAGCGGGCGCCGCTGCTGATCCGGGCCGCCGACCCGCTCGGCATCGACCGGCGCGACATCGTCCACATCGACTGGGGGAACGGCGACGGCACCGTGCCGCTGCGATCGGCGATCGGCTCGACGCCGCCGCCGCGGCGCCACTTCGCCTGCGGCATCGAGCACGTCCGCCTGCCCGGCGCCTCCAGGGTCACCAGCAGGGTCGGCGGCTTCCTGAAGTCGGGGGTGGCGATCCCCGACAACATCGGCCCGGCCTCGCGGCTCTGCGAGCCGAGCGGCTTCGCGCTCTCGATCTTCCCGCTCTCCGACGGCGTCTTCGCCCGCTCGCCCGTGGCCCGGATGCAGTTGGCCCGCGGCCGCGGCCCGGGCGCCGGGCGGCTCTCGCTGAAGGAGGCCGAGGAGCGCGGGCTGATCTCCGCGATCGACACCGGCAACCAGATCGAGGCGGCGACGTCGAGCGACGGCCCGCTCACCCTGACGCTGAATGCCGGGCAGGGCACGGCGATCGAGATCGCCCCGCTGGTCAACGGCAAGCGTGGCGAGGCGAGCCGCTACATCGCCGACGGCGGCGGGAAGCTGACCATCGGGCTCGGCAAGCGCGCCGCCGTCGAGCAGGGCGGCAGGTCCGTCCGGGCGAAGGACCGCGACAACAAGCCGCCGCGGACGCGGACGAGGGTGCAGCTGCGGAAGGGGACGGCGACGCTGATCTTCCGCGTCGCCGACGCCTCTCCGACCACGACCTACGTCAAGTCGGGCAAGCAGGTCCGAACGGCCGCCGGCAGGCGGCTGCGGTTGCCGGCGCAACGGCTGCGTCGCGGCGTCAAGGTGCTCAGCATCGATGCGTTCGGCAACGCCGAGAAGGCGAAGCGGGTCAGGCGCCGGTAGGGAGGACGCGCTCCGGATGCGGCGGCGCCACCCCCTCGGGGCAGCTCCTGCGGTGGCCGGCGCTCTGCCGACCACCGCGACCCGTGCGATCGTGGTCAGCGACTGGTAGTAGACGTCGCGGCCGAAGCCGGGCGCGGGGAAGTTGAACGACTGGACAGGGGAGGGGATGTCGACGGCCGCCTTCTCGGCGCCGCTGTCGAGGTCGAGGACGACGAGGCGGTCGTGGCCGCCGCGGAGCGATGCCCGCCGCAGCCGCGGCGACGTCGCGAACAGCCGCGTCAACGCGGCGGTCCGGGACCGGAGCAGGCGGTGGCGGAGCACGGGTCGATCGCGCCAGTCACCGACGACGAGCTCGCGGGTGTCGGGATGGACGATCAGGTGGCCGGCGTGGGCGACCCCGTCGCGGCGCCAGAGCGGTTCGACCTCGTCGCCGTCCATCCGCCAGGCGGCGATGACGGCATTGCCGGAGTCGTAGCCGACGACGATCCGCCGTTCGGGGTCCCAGCCGGGCGGGTTCGAGACGGTGCCGCGCGGGAGGCCGCTGACCTCCGTCGAGCTGATCCGGCCGTCGTCGCGTCGCGCCCACCAGAGCCGCAGGGGCTCGGACGCGATGCCGCTTCCCAGCATCGTCCGGTCGGTGCGGTTGCGGCCGTTGTCGAGCCAGAGCACGTGCTCGTCGGCGATCACGGGGTCCCAGCCGTAGCTGCGGCCCGGCGCCGGGCCGTAGGCGGGTCGCCAGGCCTCGTCCAGCGTGAGCCGGCCGCCTTCACGATCGAGCCGGAGACGGAAGGCCCTCGTCGTCCCGAGCGCGATCACGGATTCGCCGTCGCCGGCGAGGCGGGCGATCGAGGCCTCCGGCAGGCGCAGCGACGGCGTCACCGGCAGCAGCGTCTCCGGGTCGAGGACGGATACCGTGGCGGGCTCGCGACCCTCCGGCACGTCGCAGTCCTTGACGACCAGCTCGCCGCCGTCGAGGAGGACGAACGAGTTGTGGGGACGGTCGGCGGGGAGCCGGTGCGAGGCGAGGACGTCGAGGTCGGCGCCGAGCCGGTGCGCCCAGACGCCGCTGACGGCGTACAGATCCCCGTTCGCGTGGGCGGCGATCCCGCCCGGCCACCATGGCCCCGCCGGCAGCCGCGGCGAGCTCGACGCCGGCGCCAGGGTCTCGGCGTCGAGGCGCTCGACCCGGCACTCGACCGGGGCCAGGGGGCCGCCGCCGCGGGCTCCGAGGTCGTTGCGGAGCGCGAACAGCTCGCCCGGCTCGCGGCGGACGAGCGCGTCGGTGGCGAAGGCGTCGCGGGCGGCGACGACCTCGAGCCGCTCATCGGGCCCGATCCCGGGACCGTCTTCGCCGCGGGGAGCGCCCCAGCGGCGGGGGCCGCCGTCCTCGCAGGTCCAGGGACGGGGCCAGTAGCCGGTGCCCGCCGCGACGCCCTCGCCGCCCCCGCTTGCGCTGCGGGTCACGAGCGCCGCCTCCGGCCCGGTCTCCTGGCGCTCCTCGGCGGCGCCTGGACGGCGCGCTGCTTCTCACGCAGCATGCGCGCCCAGCCTATCGCCCCGGAGCGGCACCGCTCCGGGGTCGGGCGGCTGCCGCGTCGACAGCGTGAGCCGACGCGCCCGCTCGTCCCGGCCGGACTCAGACCGCGGCGCCGACGATCGCGCCGATGCCGTACGTCACCGCCATCGCGAGGGCGCCCCAGATCACGACCCTGGCGGTCGCGGTCCGCCGCCGGCCGCCGCCGAGGCGCGCGCCCGTGTAGCCGAGGACGGCCAGCGCGGCGAGGGTCGCCGCGACGCAGACGGCGACGCGGACCGAGCCGGGTGACGCCGCGACGGCGATCACCGGGAGGATCGCGCCGGCCGCGAACGAGGCGGCCGAGGTCCAGGCCGCCTGGAACGGACGGGCCTGTCGCGCCTCGGTCAGGCCGAGCTCGTCGCGCGCGTGGGCCTGCAGCGCGTCGCGCTCGGTCAGCGCCGCGGCGACCTCGGCGGCGAGCCCGGGGGGAAGGCCGCGAGCCTCGTAGATGTGGGACAGCTCGCGCAGCTCCGCCTCGGGGTTGGAGCGCAGCTCGCGCCGCTCCAGCGAGAGGTCGGCGAGCTCCGAGTCGCGCTGGGAGCTGACCGAGACGAACTCGCCCGCCGCCATCGACAGCGCCCCGGCCGCCAGGCCGGCGATCCCGGCCGTGACGATCGCCGTCCCCGACGCTCCCGAGGCGGCGACGCCGAGGACCAGGCTCGCGGTCGAGACGATGCCGTCGTTGGCCCCGAGGATCGCGGCGCGCAGCCACCCGGACCGGAAGCTGAGATGGGTCTCGCTGTGGAGGTCGGAGGCCACGATGCCGGACGGTGTCGGAGCCTAGATGGTGGGGGCGGGGCTATCGTCCCGGCGATGGGCCTCGTGATCGTCGACCGGACGAACGCGTGGCGGCCGGCGTGAGCGCCGCCGGGCGGGCGCGGCACTGGCATCACCGGCGTCAGGCGCTCTTCTGCGACGTCGTCGAGCCGTGGGCCCACGGCTCGGTGCTGCGGGCGACGCGGCTTCCCGACTACTGGGACTTCAACCTGGTCCGGGTCGAGGACGAGCCCGGCCTCGCGGCGGCAGAGCTCGTCGCGGTCGCCGACGGGGCGCTCGCCGGCCATGCCCACCGCCGGATCGACTTCGACCGGATCGGCGCCGCGGAGCCGCTCCGGGCGGAGTTCGAGGCGCTCGGATGGCGAGCCTTGCGGCTGCTGTTCATGCGCCACGAGGACCCGGCGTCGACGGTGCCGGAGCTCGCCGTCGAGGAGGTCCCCTACGACGCCGTCGACCCGTTGCGCCGCCGCTGGCACGAGGAGGACTTCCCGGGCCGCGATCCGGGTGGCTATCACGAGCAGGCACGCACGGTCGCACTTGCCCGCGGCGCCCGCGTCCTCGCGGTTCGCCGCGGCGGCGGGGCGATCGCGTTCGCCCAGCTCGAGCAGGTCGGCGACGCCGCCGAGGTCGGGCAGGTCTACGTCGATCCCGACCACCGCGGCGGCGGCCTCGGGACGGCGCTCACGCGAGCCGCGATCGCGTCCGCCGGGACCGTCTCCGACCTCTGGATCGCGGCCGACGACGAGGACCGGCCGAAGCGGCTCTACGAGCGGCTCGGCTTCCGCCCGGCATGGACCTCGATGGAGCTGACCAGGCTCCCCTGAGCGGCGTCGGTCGCGTAGGCGGGGCCGCTGCGGCGACGGCCGCCGGGGCTCGTCGCATTCACGGCTGCGGCGTACGGTGCCGCAGCCACCAGCGCCGGAGCTCGTCGGAGGCCCAGACGATCACCGGGAAGCCGGCCAGGATCGCCAGCTCGGCCGCCCCGAGCGGGCGGGTCACGAACAGGTCCTGAAGCGGCGGCAGGTAGATCAGGGCGGCCGCGAACGCGACCTCGAAGGCGATGCCCCAGAGCAGCAGGCGATTCGTGAAGACGCCGATCCGGCGTAGGGAGGAACGCGTCGTCCGGGTCGCGAAGGCGGTCCCGATCTGGCACGCGGTGATCCCCGCGAAGGTCATCGTCGTCGCCGTCAGGTAGGTGTCGTGAAGCTCGGAGCCGGCCCCGGTCGGATCGTCCGGGGACCAGCCGCCGGCTAGCAGGACGTAGAAGAAGCCGCCGCATACGAGCGCCGCCTCGAGCAGGCCGAGCCAGAGCCACGCGCGGGTCAGCATCGGCCGCTCGATGATCCCGCTCCGGCGTGGCCGCGGCGGTCGCTCCATGATCCCCGGCTCGGCCGGCTCGCGGCCGAGCGCCAGCGCCGGCAGCGTCTCGGTGCCGAGGTCGATGGCGAGGATCTGCAGCGCCGTCAGCGGCAGCGGCACCGCCCCGCCGGACAGCGCGAAGATCAGGAACGGGACGACCTCGGGCGTCGAATGGGCGAAGATGTAGGTGACGAACTTGCGGATGTTGTCGTAGACGACGCGGCCCTCCTCGACCGCATGGACGATCGAGGCGAAGCTGTCGTCGGTGAGGACCATCGTCGCTGCCTCGCGGGCCACCTCGGTGCCGGCGACCCCCATCGCCACGCCGATGTCGGCGCGCTGCAGCGCCGGCCCGTCGTTGACGCCGTCGCCGGTCATCGCGACGGTGTGGCCGCGGTCGCGCAGCGCATCGACCAGGTGGAGCTTCGTCTCCGGGTTGCTGCGCGAGACGATCAGCTCCGCTTCGCCGCCGAGCAGCCCGTCGAGCTCGGCGTCCGACATCGCCTCGATCTCGCGCCCCTGGACGACCTGCGCGCGACCGGTGACGATGCCGACCTGCCGAGCGACCGCCTCGGCGGTCAGGCCGTGATCGCCGGTGACGACGATGATCCGGATGCCGGCCCGGCGGCAGCTCGCGACGGCCGCGGCGACGTCCTCGCGCGGAGGGTCCTCGAGCGCCGCCAGTCCCGTGAAGGTGAGCGCCGACTCGATCGACTCCCGCTCGCCGCCGGCTTCGTCCTCGTCGAGGTTCCGTGTCGCAACCGCGAGGACGCGGAGCCCGTTCGAGGCGAGCTCCGTGAAGCGGGCCCCGATTCGCTCGCGGTCCTCACCGGTCAGATTCCGCGCGCCGTCGTCGGCGGCGATCCGCGAGCAGCGGGCGAGGAGCTCGAGCGGCGCTCCCTTGGCATGCAGTCGCAGCCCGTCCCCGTCGCGGTCGATCGTCGACATCCGCTTCAGGCGCGCGTCGAATGGCAGCAACCGGAAGCGGCATGCCGCGCGCTCGTCCTGGGCGGCGTCGATGTCGAATCCGGCGGCCGCGGCGGCGATCAGCAGGGCGCTCTCGGTCGGATCGCCGCCGAGGTCCCATTCGCCGTCGCGCCGCCGGGCGGTCGCGTTGTTGCAGCGGACGACGGACTCGACGAGCAGCCGTTCGGCGTCCCGGGCCTTCGCGGCGCCGGCATCGATCGCCAGCTCGCCGGCGAGCAGCTGCCGTACCCGCATCCTCCCCTCGGTCAGGGTGCCGGTCTTGTCGGTGCAGATCACGTCGGTCGAGCCGAGGGTCTCGACCGCGGCCAGCCGCTTGACGAGGGCGCGGCGCCTGGCCATCCGGCGGACCCCGACGGCGAGCGCGAGCGTGATCGTCGGCAGCAGGCCCTCGGGAACGTTCGCCACCAGCAGGCCGATCGAGAACGTCAGCGCGTCGCTCAGCGGCAGGCCGGCCGCGGTCACCCCGATCATCAGGAAGGCAAGCCCGGCGGCGATGGCGATCAGCGCGATCAGCTTCGCGGCCGAGTTGACCTGCTCCTGGAGGGGGCTGAGCTCCGTGCGGACGCGCTGCGAGAGCGCTGCGATCCGCCCGAGCTGCGTCGCCATCCCGGTCGCGTAGACGATCCCGCTCGCTTCGCCGGAGGTGCAGAGCGTGCCGCTGAAGACGAGGTCCTGGGCCTCGAGCGGCGACTCCGCCGTCCGGTCTCGATCCGCCGACCGCACCTGCGGCTGCGACTCGCCCGTCAGGGGGGACATGTCGACCTCGAGCGAGCCGTCGATCAGCCGCGCGTCGGCCGACAGCCGGTCGCCCTCTCCGATCAGGATGAGATCGCCCGGGACCAGCCCCGCGGCGGGGATCTCGCGCTCGATGCCGTCGCGGCGGACGCGCGCGACGGGCGGCAGGTACTCGCGGAGGGCTTCGGTCGCGCGCTCGGCCTGGACCTCCTGGAAGAAGGCGAACAGCGCGTTGAGGACGATCACCGCGACGATCGCCGCCGCCAGCACGGGAATCGCGGCGACCATCGCCAGCCCGGCCGCCACCCAGAGCAGCAGCGCCAGGGGGTGGGTGAGCTGACCGAGCAGCTCGGCCGCCCTGCTGACGCCGGGCCGCCGCTCGATCAGGTTCGGGCCGTGCTGTTGGAGCCGCCGTGCCGCCTCCCTGCGACCGAGCCCGGCCGGCGTCGTCGCGAGGTCGTGGATCAGCTCATCGAGGCCCTCCTCCGGGTCGAAGTCCCGGTTCGTCCCCGCTGCAGCCGTATGCCCGTCCCCCGGCTAGCGCCTCGAGATCGCGCGGGCGACGTCGAGCGTCGAGAGGATGCCGGTCGGCCGACCGGCGTCGTCGCGGACCACGAGGTGGGTGACGCCGTGCTCGGCGAGAAGCTGGGTGGCGCGCATCAGGGTGTCGTCGTGGCTGACGCTGACCGCCTCGGTGCCGGCGACGTCACGGGCGGCGAGCTCGTCGAAGTGGCCCGAGTCCGCGGCGGCGATCAGGTCGGCGTCGGAGATCACCTGACCCTCTTCGGCGCCGCCGTCGACGACGAGGGCGTGGACGCGGTTCTCGACCATCATCCAGGCCACCTCCTCGAGCGGCGCCTCCGCCGGGCACGTGAGGATCCCGTCGTTGGCGAAATCGGCCACGACGCGGTCGGAAAGCCACTCGGGCAACGTCATGTCGGCGCCCTGCGGCGTGTCGTCGGAGCTCATGGCTCGAAGTTAGCCCCGGGGCCCCGGGCGCCTCATCGGAGCTTACGACCCCTCCGGCTCGGTACTAGCTACCGACGGTGAGATCGGCCACCCGATCCGAGCGGCGGCTCAGGCGCCCAGGGCGCGGAGGATCTCGGGCGCGGAGGTGATCCCCTGGCGGATCTTGTCGAGGCCGTCGTCCCGGATCCGCCGCATGCCGGCGGCGGACGCGGCCGCGGAGATCTCGTCGTTCGAGGCCCGGTCCAGGATCAGCGAGGTGATCTGCTCGTCGATCCTCATCACCTCGTAGAGGCCGATCCGCCCCCGGTAGCCCGACCCGTTGCAGCGCACGCAGCCGACCGGCTCGAAGCCGTCGATCTCCTCGTCCGCCGCGAAGCCGCTGCGCCGCAGCTCCTCGACGCTGAGCCTGGCCGGCCGCTTGCAATCCGCGCAGAGGCGCCTGGCGAGCCGCTGCGCCACGACGCACTCGATCGAGGATGCGATCAGGAAGGGCTCGATGCCCATCTCGATCAGGCGTGCGGCGGCGGTCGGCGCGTCGTTGGTGTGCAGGGTGGAGAGGACGAGGTGTCCGGTGAGGGCCGACTCGATCGCGATCTGAGCCGTCTCGCGGTCGCGGATCTCGCCGACCATCAGCACATCGGGGTCGGAGCGGATCATCGAGCGCAGGCCGGCGGCGAAGTTGAGTCCGACCTTCGGGTTGACCTGGATCTGCTTGATGCCGTCGAGCTCGTACTCGACCGGGTCCTCGATCGCGATC
>CAZTGN010000092.1:0-2103 GCA_964613275.1 uncultured Conexibacter sp.
TCCTCGCCGCGCGGCCGCTCGACGGCGGGCCGCCCGGCCCGCGGCGAGCCGGGATCGCCGCCATCCCCATCGAGTGAGACCCCGGGCACGACCCCCGCGGCGACGCACGCCGTCGCCGCGGCGCCGGCCCCGATGCAGGCGACGGCCGCCGTCGCCGCGCCGCCGGCACCGGCGACGTTCGCGAGCAGGCCCGCGCCCGATCCCTTGACCCCGCCGGCGGTCAGCGCCGTGGCGGCCGAGTCGGCGCGGTCGGCCGCGTCCCCGAGCATCGACTTGGCGCCGGCGAGGAGGTCGCCGAGGCGCTGCAGGACGGTCGCCCCGCCGATGCTGCCCGCCACCGAGGCCAGCCCGAGCGCGCTTCCGGCTTCGTGCATGCCCTGCCTGAGCCTCGCCGCCAGCTCGGCGCAGGCACGGCAATGGCGAAGGTGCTCGAGCGCCTGTCGGCGCCCGACCTCGTCGACGGTGCCGGCGACGAGGTCGCGCACGAGCGTCCGCCGCTCGTCGCACCACTCGCCGCTCTCGACCCGGCCGAGCCCGTCGATCAGCTCCTCGACCCCGCGGGTGATCTCCTTGCGGTAGGCGCGGGGCGACAGGCCCGGGACGAGCGCGCAGACCTCGCGCGGGCTCAATCCCCATCCGTAGCGGAGCAGCATCACCGCGCGCCGTCGCTCGGGCAGGCTCATCAACAGGTCGCGCGCCACGCTCCGCGCCTCCGAGCCGATCGCGACCTCGTCGGGGAGCGGCTCGTGCCCGTCTGCCGTGCTCTGCTCGCGCTCGATCTCGAGCGGGTGCAGCGGCTTGCGGGCGCGCCGGCGCAGCTCCTTGCTGGCGTGGCTGGCGACGGCGGTGAGGATGTAGGCGCGAAGCTCGCCCTCGTCCATGTGGCGTCCGCGCTCCCGCAGCGCCGCGAGCGTCGCCGCCCATGCGGCCGAGTACACGTCGTCGATCTCGGCGTCGCCCAACGCCCGCCCGTAGGCCCGCGCGACCATTGCGCGCGCCGGCCGCCGCATCTCGTCGAAGAGCCGGGCGCACCGCTCCTCCCAGGACTCCTGGGCGAGGTGTGAGGACCTGTCGCGATCGGATCGGGTCATCGGGGCTGGCTCGCCCCGTTCAATCCCGACCGCCACGCCCGTGCCCCCTTGCGCCGTCGCGCCCGCGGTCACAGCCTGGCGCGGGTTCAGCGCCCGCTCGGCATCCATTCCACCCTCGCCCGGCACATCCATGTGCCCAAGCCCCCTTCGATCGAGTCCCAAACCCGGAAACCGCGGTGACTCCTCGCAGGTCCGCGCGGATCACGCCCCGGCCTTTCCCGCAAATTGCACGATTCCGGTGCGAAGTTGCGACGTTCGTCCACGCAATAGGCTCGGCGGATGCTGGAGGAGCGCGACCGCGCCTACAAGGAACGCCTCGCCGAGCGGCTCGCGCCGCGAATCCCCGGCGGCGAGGGGATCGAGGCGATCGCGGTCTGTCAGGCGGGGCTGCCGCCCTGGCTTCAGGTCGTCCCGTTCCTGGCCGGGCTGGCCCTCGTCGTCGCCAGCCTGATCGCCGGCGCCGGGCCCGGCTGGCTCGGGCCGGCCGGCGCGTTGCTGGTCCTCGCCGGGATCGCGGCGATGGGGCTCGCTCGCCGGCGGCTGGTCGTCAGGACGAACCGCTGCGTGCGAGCCTTCGCGCTGCCGCGCTCCGACAAGGCCGAGATCGGGGCGCCCCTCGCCGAGCTGCCGCTCTCGGACCTGCCCGACCACGAGGGCGGCTCCGCCCGACTCGGCGGCGAGCGCCTCTGGCCCAACTACGGCAGCGGGATCGAGCGCGACGCCCTCGCCCGGGCGCTCGCACGGCCCGGGTGAGCGGGCCCGCCGGCGCGGAACCGCGCTGGTGCCGCGGAACCTCTCCCCACAGGACCTCTCTCACCCCTCACCGCCCGGGGACCTGTCCGCCGGGTCGGACATCACCGCCCGAACGGCGGGAGGGTGACACTGAGCGGACCCCTCCCCGCGGAACCTCTCCCCGCAGCGACCGCCTCGCCTTCACAGTCGCGGTTCACCGCACTGAGCGGACCCCTCCCCGCGGAACCTCTCCCCGCGGAACCTCCCGGCACCGCGGAAA
>CAZTGN010000092.1:2203-6608 GCA_964613275.1 uncultured Conexibacter sp.
AGCGGACCCCTCCCCGCGGAACCTCTCCCCGCGGAACCTCCCGGCACCGCGGAAACCCCCGCGGCACCGCGGAACCTCCCCGCGGAACCTCCCCGCGGAACCTCGCCCGGTCCCGCGGAACCTCCCGGCAGCGCGGAAATCCCCGCGGCACCGCGGAACCTCCCCCGAATGGGGTAGTTGCGGCGGTTCCGCGGTGCCGCCCGCCCGCCGCACCTGCTCTGCCGCCCCGCTCGCACGGTCGAGCGATGCCGTCCGCCCATCCGCCTACCTTCCGCCTTGCGGCCATCGGATGGCCGCCGGCCGGAGGCTGCCTGCCGCTCACCGGCCGGGCGACCGGGCGCCCGCTCGGGAGCAGGCGCCGCGGCGTCCCACCCGGACTCCGCGCCGCGGCTAGCCCGCCTCGCTCCCCCGAGACGCCGGCAGGCTCAGATCGGCGATCCGGCTCCGACCGGAGCTCAGCCCGACGACATCGGCTCGTCTGCCGAGCGGACGCCGTCCCCGAAGCTCCCCGGCGATCGGCGGCCGCGAAGGCGCTTCACCAGCCACGGCGGCAGCGCCATCTCCCGATGCCCCGGCGCGACACCTCGTCGCCGGACGCCGACACGGCAACCCGTCTGCTGCATTGGAATCGGGTACGACGCTGCTTCGCGTACTCGATGACCTTGCACGCGTAGCCGCCGCCGGAGCTCCCGCAGCGCCTCGCTGTCGTGGCACGGCAGAGTCGCCAGCTGCGGCAGTCGTCGATGACGTAGATCCAGGCGTTCTCGCGGGCCTGCGCGGGCGTCATCGAGCCGGGTGCGGTGCCGCCGGAGCCGACGATGTCCGTGCCGGCGAGGTCGAGCGCGGCCTGCTGCAGCGCCGAGCGCATGGGCTCCGCAGCGAGCCGCCCGTACACCGACGGAACGAACGTGCCGCATTCCTTGCCTCCATACGAGGTATCGCCGACGAGGCGGAACTCGTCGGCCGCAAGCGGCGCCGCGACCGGCCCGCCGCTGTCACCGAAGCAGGTGGCCTCCGTGCCGAGCGCGGTGCCGGCGCAGAAGCTGGTTCCGGCGATGCGTCCGAAGTAGTCGGAGCACTGGTGGCGGGGCAGGACGACGATATCGGCCGCACGCAGGCCGTCCGGATAGGGGCCCGCAGATCCCTTCGTCGATCCCCATCCGCTGATGAGCGCCGCACGGCCGACATCCCACGCGTCCGCCTCGTCCGGTCCGGCGAGCTTGATCGGGGTTCCAGCCGCCGGGCCGGACAGCTCGAGCAGCGCCACGTCCCAGGCGTTCGACCTCGGGTCGTAGACCGGCCGGTCCGAGCCGTCGACGAAGTAGTAGTAGTCGCTGACGCCGTCCTCCCGGCCTGACCCGGAGCTCAGCACGGTTCGGCCCGAGACCACGGTGAACTTCTCCGCCGGACTTCGGAAGCGGCCGCGCCGGTCGGCGATGCAATGCGCCGCCGTGATCACGAGCGTCGGGGCGACCAGCGAGCCACCGCATATCTGCCGCATGTGGGCGTTGCCATCCGCCCAGCCGGGAGCGAGATCCACGGCGACCTGCCACGGCACCTCTTCGATCGAGGTCGGCTCGCCGCCGATGATCCTCCGCTGCCGCGGCTCGCCCGTCGACGCGCTTGCGGGCGCGTCGCTCGGGCCCTTCATCAGGTGGACCATCGGCTCCATCCGCTGCCCGCTCGCTGTGGTGGGCGCCACCGCCATCGCCACCGCCACCGCGAGCATCATGGCCCCCAATGCGCCCCAGCCCGCGCTGCTGTCACTGGTCTCGGCCACCCGGTCCCCTTCCTCCCGTCCGAACGCGAGCAGCCTACGGGATCCGACGCGGGGAGCGCCTGGGATACCGCCGGCCGCCTGACCATGGGAGGCCCGCCGAGCTGCCGCTCCCGGACCTGCCCGGCCACGAGGGCGGCCGCCCCCTCGAGACGCCGGCAGGCCCGGTCGGAGCTCCACCGGTTCGGTGGCGGTCGCCTCGGCCGGCGATTGAGGAGCTGCGGGGGCGATCGCCCGGCGAACCGGGGACTTGACCCGACGATGATGCTTAGCTACGATAATTAGCGCGTCTAATCAATGCCGGGCACCGAAGCGACAACCACCACCGAGGAGCTGACCGAGCAGGCGGCTCGGCTGCGGCTCGCCGTGAACCGGATGGCGAGGCGGCTGCGGCAGGAGGCGCCGACCGAGATCGGACCGGCGTCGATCGCGGCGCTGGCGACGATCGAGCGGTCGGGGCCCCTGACGCCGAGCGAGCTGGCGCGGATCGAGGGGATCCAGCGTCCGACCGCGACCCGGGTCCTGGCCCGGCTGACCGAGGCGGGCCTGGTGACGCGCACCGCCGACCCCGAGGACGGGCGCTGCGCGATAGTCCGGATCACGCCCGCCGGCCGCCGGTCCCTGACCGGGCTGCGCAGGCGCAAGACCGCCTATCTGGCGCGAACGATGCGCGCGCTTCCCGACGACGACGTCGCGACCCTGGCGCGGGCCGCCGAGATCCTCGAGCGGGTGCTCGAGGAGGGGCGCGAGTGAGCGCCGCCGTCCGCCGCAGCTTCGCCTCGCTCGGGATCCCCAACTACCGCCTCTACTTCGGCGGCCAGGTCGTCTCGCTCGCCGGCAACTGGATGCAGATCGTCGCCGAGCTCTGGCTGGTGCTGACGCTGACCGGCTCCGGAACGCTCGTCGGCCTCGCCACGGCGCTGCAATTCGCCGGCATCCTCCTGCTCGGGGCGCTCGGCGGCTCGCTCGCCGACCGCTTCGACAAGCGCAAGCTCCTGATGATCTCGCAGACGGGGATGGCGATCCCGGCGATGCTGCTCTTCGCGCTCACCGCCACCGGCGCCGTCGAGGCCTGGATGGTGTTCGTCGTGATCGCCCTGCGCGGGCTCGTGCTCGCGGTCGACAATCCGGCCCGGCAGGCCTTCGTGATCGAGATCGTCGGCCCCGACCGGGTCGTCAACGCGATCAGCCTCAACTCGGTCCTCGTCCACTCGGCGCGGATCACCGGCCCGGCGGTCGCCGGCGCCGTGATCGCGCTCTGGGGCGTCGCCCCCTGCTTCGGCCTGAACGCCCTCAGCTTCGTGGCGATGCTCGTCGCACTCGTGCGGATGCGACCCGATCGCCTGCATCGGCCGAATCGCGAGCGCCGCCACGGCGGGGTCCGCCAGGCCCTCCGCCACATCGCCGCCCGCCGCGAGCTCCGCGTGCCGCTGCTGCTGATGCTCGTGCTGAGCACGATCGGCTTCAACTTCCAGGTGGTGATCCCGCTGCTCGCCGAGCAGACCTTCGACGGTCAGGTCTCCGCCTACTCGCTGCTGATGGTGGCGATGGGGCTCGGCTCGATCGCCGGCGCGCTCGGCGTCGGCACCCGCGCACGGGTCAGCCGCGGGCTGATCACGGCGGCCGCGGTCGGCTTCGGCCTGACCTCGCTGCTCGCCGCCGCCGCGCCGACCCTGGCGCTCGAGATGACGGCGCTGGCCCTGCTCGGCGTCTGCTCGGTCACGTTCGCCGCCGGGATCAACTCGGGCCTGCAGCTCGCCGCCGAGCCCGGGATGCGAGGCCGGGTGATGGCCGTCTACTCGATCGCGTTCCTCGGCTCTACCGTTGTCGGCGGCCCGATCGCCGGCTGGCTCGGCGAGGCGATCAGCCCGCGGGCGCCGCTCGTCGCCGCCGGCCTCGCCGGCCTGGCGGTCGCTGCCGCTGCGTTCTCGGCCTGGAGCGAGCGCGACTCGGGTCCCGCCCCGCTCCCGACCGGCGAGCTCGCGCTCGAGCCGGGCACCGGCGAGCTGGCGCTGGCGGCGGCTCAGGCGCCGGAGCCGGCGTCGCGATCGCGCTCGATGTCGAGCGCGAAGCGAAGCTCGCGGAGCCGGGCCCCGTGCCAGTCGCGAACCCTGGGCTCGCCCTCCTCGCGCCAGCCGCGCTCGCGGTAGAAGCGCCGGGCGCGCCCGTTGCGCTCCTCGGTGTAGAGCCAGGCCTGCTCGCGCGACGCATCGCCGAGCGCGTCGACCGCGAGGGCGAGCAGGGCCGTCCCGGCGCCGCGCCCCCAGGCGCGCGGATCGGTGTAGAGGCGGGTGATCTCGCCGCTTGCCGGGTCCCAGGCTACGAACGCGAAGACGCCGCGCGCATCGACGGCGACCAGGTTTGCGGGCTGGGGGCGTCCGCGGCTTGCGCGCTCGATCCGCTCGGTGCCGAGGTAGCCGCCCCAGGCGACGATCCCGGCGCGGAGCAGCACGTCGCTGACCACGACGGCGTCCTCCGGCCCGGCGAGCCGGATCCACCAGTCCGTGCCGCTCACCGGTCGCTCAGTCGTGGCGATCCGCCTCGATCCGCTCGACGGCGACGCGACGGCCTCCGAGCGCCTTGCCGATCCCCCGGCGGCGACGGTCGTCGATCATCGGCCGGACGATG
>CAZTGN010000092.1:6618-9432 GCA_964613275.1 uncultured Conexibacter sp.
ATGCCGCACCGTTGCGGCCTGACGCTCATCGGGACACCTTCTCTCGGCTTCCGTGACCAAGCCAACCGGCGACGACGACACGGGAGACCGGATCCGCTTGCACAACAAGAGACGGCCCGGGGCGGCTCGGTGGCCTGCCTCGCACGTAGCCTGCGCGCGTTCAAAGCCTCTCGAGCCGGCTCTGAGAGATCTCCCTCCACTTGGCTTTCGTGGAGTTCCTTCTCTCTCCCGGACCGCTGCGGCGACCATACGCCGCGGCGACGCCGAGCGCAAGGGGGAAGCGGTCGCCCCCCGGGCCCGATCCCGCAAATTGCGATGAACCGGGGATCCGGCGCGACGGGGCGAACCCCGATCCCCGGCGCGACGAACCGGAGAGTCCGGCGCGACGCAGGCGGGACTCCCGACGCCATGAGCAGGCCTCCCGGCGCGATGAGAGGGGGCCGGCCCGAGCCGCTGGTCGGCGACCGGCCCGAGCCGCTGGTCGGCGACCGGCCCGAGCCGCTGGTCGGCGACCGGCGACCGAAATCCGAGCGTTACGCTAGGCTATCGCCGCTTCAATTAGGTAGCCCTAATTAGGGGACCCTGTCGAGAGCAGAGCGGCCACCGGAAACTTGCTTCCAACATTCATCATCGGATTGCGCGAGGGCGTCGAGGCAGCGCTGATCGTCGGCATCATCGCCGCCTTCCTGCACCAGGAGGGTCGTCGTGACGCCCTCCGCCAGGTCTGGGTCGGCGTCGGCATCGCAGTTGCGATCTGCGTCGCGATCGGGGTCGGGCTCGACGTCCTCAACGGGCAGCTCCCGCAGCGCCAGCAGGAGATGCTCGAGACCGTGATCGGCCTCGCGGCGGTCGGCATCGTCACCTTCATGATCGTCTGGATGCGCAAGCACGCGCGGATGATCAAGTCCGAGCTGCACGAGAGCGCCGCTTCGGCGCTGCGCAGCGGGTCCGCGTGGGCGCTGATCGGGATGGCCTTCTTCGCCGTCCTTCGCGAGGGGATCGAGACCGCGGTCTTCCTGCTCGCGGTCTTCCAGAACGCGTCCGATCCGACGAGCGCCGGGATCGGCGCCGTCCTCGGGGTCCTCGTCGCCCTCGCGATCGGCTCCGGCATCTACCGGGGCGGAATCCGCCTCGACCTCGCGCGCTTCTTCAAGCTGACGGCGGTCGTCCTCGTCTTCGTCGCCGCGGGCCTGCTCGCAAGCTCGGCCCACACCGCCTGGGAGGCGGGGTGGTTGACGAGCTTCCAGGAGCAGGCCGTCGACCTGAGCTGGCTCGTCGTCCCCGGCACCTGGACCTCGTCGCTGCTCACCGGGATGCTCGGCCTGCAGTCGGTGATGACCCGGGCCGAGGTCTTCGTCTACCTCGCCTACCTGATCCCGATGCTGGCCTACGTGCTCTGGCCGGTCTCCTGGCGGCTTGGCGCGCTCCGCAAGCGGACCGCGTCCGGCGGCGGCCACGGCCCCGAGACGGCGGACGTCTGAACCCCCACCCCACCGAGAGGAACCATGCCCGACCCCCGCAGCCCGAAGATCGCACGACCCGTGGCCGCGATCGCCGCCCTGGCGACGCTCGCAACCATGGCGACGGCCTGCGGCTCCTCCTCCGACGGCACCGACTCCGACACCCAGCGGGTGGCGGTGACGATCACCGACGACGGTTGTGAGCCGACCGACCTGAAGGCGACGGCGGGCCCCGCCACCTTCGCGGTGGAGAACGTCGACAGCTCGATCAACAACGAGTTCGAGGTGCTCGACGGCGCGCTCATCCTCGGCGAGCGGGAGAACGTCACGCCGGGGCTGAGCGGCGAGGTCTCGATCAACCTCGACCCGGGCACCTACGACATCGTCTGCGGCAACCCCGGCAACCGCGAGCCGACCGGCAGGCTCGTCGTCAGCGGCGAGAAGCAGGCCGCGACGACCGATCCGCAGCTGCAGGAAGCCGCCGACGAGTACGCCGAGTGGGTCAACGACGAGGCCGACGAGCTGGTCAGGCGCACCGGCGCCTTCGCCGCCGCGATCGAGGCCGGCAACGTCGACGAGGCGAGGGATCTCTACGAGTACACGCGCATCCCCTACGAGCGGATCGAGCCGGTAGCGGAGTCGTTCGGCGGGCTCGACCCGGCGATCGACGCGCGCGTCAACGACATCGCCGAGGGCGACGAGTGGACGGGCTTTCACCCGCTCGAGAAGGCGCTCTGGGTCAACGGTCGGATCACCGGGCAGGACAAGGCGACCGCCCGGCGGCTGGTGGCCGACGTCGAGAAGCTGCAGCGGCTGACCGCCGGGAACACCTACGACCCGGTCCAGCTCGCCAACGGCGCCGTCGAGCTCCTCAACGAGGTCTCGCTGACGAAGATCACCGGCGAGGAGGAGCGCTACTCGCACACCGACCTGACCGACTTCAAGGCCAACATCGACGGCGCCAACAAGGCGTTCGTGCTGCTCGAGCCGGCGCTGCGGGAGTCCGACCCGGAGCTGGCGACCGAGATCGAGGAGCGGTTCGCCGACATGTACGCGGAGCTGCGGCCCTACCGGGCCGGGGGGAACCTGTACGAGAACTACGAGACGGTCGGCGAGCAGGAGCGCCAGGAGCTGAGCCAGGCGGTCGACGCGCTCGCCCTGCCGCTCGCCCGGCTCGGCGGCCAGGTCGTCGGGCAATGAGCGGGGACGCGGCGAAGCCCCGCGACGGGGTCACCCGTCGCGGCCTGCTCGGGGCCGGCGCGGTCGGCGGCCTCGCGCTCGCGGCCGGCGGCGGCTTCGCGCTCGGCAGGGCGGAGGCCGCGGCCGATCCGACGTCGGGAGTCGTCGGGTTCTA
>CAZTGN010000093.1:0-9383 GCA_964613275.1 uncultured Conexibacter sp.
GTGACCCGGCGGTCCGGCGCAGTCGAGCAGCCCAGGGGGCTGCGAGTCGCGCGGTTATCCGAGGCCGAGCTCCTCGGCGTACTTCTCCCGGTACTGCTCGCGCCGGTCGAGGACATCCCGGACGTAGCCGTAGGTCTCCGGGAACTCGATGTCGTCGATCCTCATCGCGGCGCCGCCCCACTCCTCGGCCTGCTCGGGCCCGGCGTTGTAGGCGGCGAGGGCGGCAACCTCGTTGCCGTCGAAGCGGTCGAGCAGGTGGCGCAGGTAGAAGGTTCCGTAGCGGATGTTGAGGTCGGGATCGGCGAGGTCCTCGTAGACGAACGTCTCCCCGCCGGAGAGCGTCTCGATCGTGTCGGCCGTGTCGGGCGTGATCTGCATCAGCCCGCGGGCACCGGCCACGGATGTCTGGTCCTGGAACTCCGACTCCTCGTAGATGACGGCGGCGATCAGGTCCGCCGGCACCCCCTTCTCACGCGCCTGCTGGCGGATGATGTCGTCGTGGCGTAGCGGCAGGGTGAGCTCGTCGATCGTGCCGCCGACGTCGAAGCGGGTGACACCGATCGCGATGACGATCGCGAGCAGCACGGCGACGAGCAGGAACAGGCGACGCAGCCGGACGACGCCGGCTCCCTCGCTGCGGCTCGCCGCGCTCATCGCCCGGCGGCTAGCCGCGGGAACAGGCGCTCGAGGTCTCGCTCCAGATCCTCCACCGACCCGTGATTCTCCACCACGTGGGTGGCCTTGGACGCCTTCTCATCCTGGCTGAGCTGCCGTCCCGACCGCCCCTCGAGCCCACCGTGTCCGCGCGCTGCCGCTCGCGCGAGACGGTGCTCGTCGGCGGCGACGACGGTGATCGTCGCGTCGAAGACCGGAGCCATGTCGCCCTCGAAGAGGAGCGGGACCTCGACGACCGCGACGTCCGTCCCGGCGGGAAGCCCGCGCGCCCACTCCTCGACCCGCTCGCGGACGAGCGGATGGAGCAGCGACTCGAGCCAGCGCAGCTCCTCGGGACGCTCGAACACGATCGCCGCGACCGCCGCCCGGTCGACCTCCCCGCCCGGCGCCACCGCCTCGCCCCAACGCTCGACGAGCCGGTCGCGCACCGCCGCGGTCCCGAGCAGCTCGTGGACGAGCCCGTCGGTGGAGACCGTCTCGGCTCCGAGGCCGGCGAGGATCCGCAGCGCCTCGGACTTGCCGGCGGCGATGCCTCCCGTCAACCCGATCAGCGAAGGACCGGGCACGCGTTCAGGAGTCGTCGGTCCCGGGCTCGGCTTCGGGGTCGGGGCTCTCGTCGGCACCGGACGCCGGCTCGCCGCCCTCGGTCGCCTCGCCGCCGGCACCCTCGGCCGGCCCGGCGGCCGCAGCCGCCACGTCGCCGGCGTCCTCGGCCTGCTCGGCGGCGGCAGCCTCGGCTTCGGCCTCGACCGCGGCGTGGGCGGCGGCGAGGTCCTCGTCGGTGATCTCGAGCCCGGCCGGCTGCGGCGCCGGCTCGGCGGCGAAGACCTCCTCGGAGAGGCCGAGCTCGGGACTGCCGGCGTCGCCCTCGGGGCCGTTGCCCGCCTGCGTGGCGGCGGCCTGGAAGGCGTCGCGGAGCGGCAGCCCGCCCTCGCCGACCCGCTTGATCGAGAGCGAGATGCGACGCCGCTCCTCGTCGATCTCGAGGATCTTGACGCGGACCTCCTCGCCCGGCTGAACCACCTCGCCGGGCGTCTCGACGTGGTGCTCGGCGAGCTCGGAGATGTGGACCAGCCCCTCGACGCCGGGCACGATCTCGACGAAGGCGCCGAAGGCGACGACCTTCGTCACCTTGCCGGACAGCGACGAGCCCGGGCCGTAGGAGTTGAGGACCGTCTGCCACGGATCCTCCTGGGTCTGCTTGAGGCCGAGCGAGATCCGCTGGCGATCGCGGTCGATGTCGAGGACCTTGACCCGGACCGTCTCCCCGATCCCGAGCACCTCGGAGGGGTGGTTGACGTGGCTCCAGGAGATCTCGGAGATGTGGATCAGCCCGTCGATCCCCTCGAGATCGACGAACGCGCCGAAATCGACGATGTTGGAGACCTTGCCCTCGACGATCTGGCCCGGCTGCAGGCGGGTGAGGATCTGCTCGCGGACCTCCTTGCGCTCGTCCTCGAGGACGGCGCGTCGCGAGAGCACGACGTTGTTGCGGCTCCGGTTGAGCTCGATCACCTTGCACTCGATCGCCTCGCCGGTGAACTCCTCGAGGTTGTGCACGCGGCGGATGTCGACCAGCGACGCGGGCAGGAAGCCGCGCACCCCGAGGTCGAGGATGAGGCCGCCCTTGACGACCTCGATCACCGTGCCCTCGACCGGCTCGCCGGACTCGGCGGCGGCCTCGATCCGACGCCATGCCTTCTCGAAGCGGGCGCGCTTCTTGGAGAGGATCAGGCGACCCTCCTGGTCCTCCTTGGTGAGGAAGAGGGCGTCGACCTCGTCGCCGAGCGAGACCTCGTCGGCGGGATCGACGGAGCGACGGATCGAGAGCTCGTGGGCCGGGATCACGCCCTCCGACTTCCAGCCGATGTCGAGCAGGACCTCGTCCTTGTCGATGCGGACGACCTTGCCGCTGACGACCTCGCCCTCCTCGAAGTGGGTGATGGTCGCGTCGTAGTTGGGGAAGATCTTGCCGTCGAGCTCGAGCAGGAGGCCGTTCGACCCCTCGACGGGGGTCGCCCCCTCGGGTTCGAGCAGGGCTCCGCCGGCTGTCTGCGACGCGGACATCGACGCGGGATGATTGCAGAGCCGCCGAACCGGCGCAGCTGACTCCTCGACCGTTCAGGGCGTCCGTGCGGCGAGGCGGTGACGACGGTCGCACGCGAGCGTGACGTCTGATCTACCCTGCGGGCGATGCCGGTGCGGAAGACCAAGCGGGGAGCCGAGCGGACGCCGCTCGCCGGCGAGTGGGACGTGATCGTCTGCGGCGCCAGCTTCGCCGGGCTGACGGTCGCGCGCGAGCTCAGCGGCACGGCGGCGCGGGTGCTCGTGCTCGACCGCTACGAGATCGGCGAGCGGCAGACGTCGGCGTGCGCGGCGCCGACCATGTGGCTCGAGGCGCTCGGGCTGTCGTCGTCGATCCGCCAGAGCTTCGACGACCTCGTCTTCCACACGCCGCACGCTGACGTGCGCATGCGCCTGCCCTGGAGCTTCTCGACGTTCGACTACCCGGAGCTCTGCGGGCTGCTCTGGTCGCAGGCCGACGCCGAGTTCGAGACCGCCAAGGTCGAAGGTCGCGCGCAGGCCGCCGCGACGAACGGCGACGCCGGGGCCCAGCCGGTCGCGATCGCGACCGACCGCGGCGTGGTCGCGGCGCCGCTCGTCGTCGACGCGCTCGGGTGGCGCCGCGTCCTCGGCGCCGGGTATCAGCCGCCCGACGCGCCGCTCTCGCGCGGCCTCGAGGTCCATCCCGGCGGCACCGGGGCCGATCTCGAGCTCTGGATCGAGCGCGCCGTGGTCCCCGCCGGCTACGGCTGGAGCTTCCCGGCCGGGGACGAGCTCCGGGTCGGGGTGGGCAGCTTCGATCCCCGCCATCACGTCAAGGAGCCGACCGTCGCGCTCGCGGCCCGCCTCGACCTGCCGGCCGAGCGCTACCAGGGCAACTGGATCCCGCACCGCCTCCGCGATGCGGTCGAGCGCGACGTCTTCTTCTGCGGCGACTCGGCCGGCCACTGCCTGCCGACGACGGCGGAGGGGATCCGCCCGGCCTTCTACTTCGGCGTCGCCTGCGGACGCGGGATCCGCTCGGTGATCGAGGGGCGCTCGAGCCGCGACGCCGCCCTCGTCCGCTACGGCGCCTTCAACGACTCGCACCGGTGGAAGTACGAATCGATGCTGAGGGTGCAGAAGCTCGTCCCGCGGGTCCCGCCACGGATCCTCGGCCCGGCGCTGAGGGCGATGAGCGCCGAGCGCTTCGTCCGTTGGTCCTTCAACCACTACCTCGGCATCTGCCCACCGGCGATCGCCGCGCCGGCGCCGGAGCCGGTCGCCGAGCCGGTCCCGGCCTGAGCACGGCCGGCCGCATCAGGCGACGAGGAGGACGGTGCCGCCGGCCAGCAGGCCGACGGCGGCGATCCGGGCCGCGGTCAGCGGCCGCCGCTCGAGCCCGAGCGCCCCGGCGCGGTCGAGCGCGACCGAGGCGGCGAGCTGGCCGGTGATCGTGGTCGCGGCGATGCCGCCGGCGCCGATCTCCCGCACGAGCAGCACCGAAGCGGTCACGTAGAGCGCACCGATGATGCCGCCGAGCAGGTAGCGGCGCGGCACCTCGAGCGCCGCCGGCACCCCACCCGTCCCGCGGACCGCGACGACGGCGAGGACGAGGACGAGCGAGCCGACGACGAAGTTGACGAGCGCCGCCTCGAGGTCGCCGACCGCCTCGGCGAGGCCGGCGTTGATCGGGGCCTGGGCCGCGAGCGCCACGCCGGCTAGGACGATCAGGCCGGTCGTCGCGAGCAGCCGCCCGCCGCCGCGGGCGGCCGCATTCGGCGCCGGGCGCAGGATCAGCAGCGTCCCGGCGAGCAGCAACGCGACCCCGGCGGCGCGCGCGGCGGTGAGCGCCTCGACGTCGAGGCCGAGCGCACCACGGGCATCGAGCAGGATCGACCCCGCCATCTGCCCGGTGATCGTCGCCGCCGCGACGGCGCCGGCGCCGACGACGGGCACCGTCGCAAGCGCCATCAGCACGAACGCCGCGCCGATCAGTCCCCCGCTCAGCTCCCAGGTCGCCGCGTCGCCGATGCCGGCGAGGTTGCCGGCGCCGCCGCCGAGGAGCGCGGCGAGCGCGAGCGCGGCGAGGCCGACGAGGAAGCTGACGAGCGCCGCCGCGACCCGGCCGGTGGCGACGGCGAGCCGGGCGTTCAACGGGGCCTGGAGCGCGAACTGGGCGCTGACGGCGAGCATGATCAGGACGGCCGGCGCGACGCTCACGCACCTATTCAATCGCCCGGCCAATCGCCCGGCCGGGAAGCCGGCTCGCAGCGGGGGTGCACCACGCCCGCCACCCGGCACCCGAAGCCCCCGGGACGGGGGCGCCCCGGCTCGCGATCATTCGAGCAGGCGCCGCTCGACGGCCCAACGGCTGAGCTCGTGCCGGTTCGAGAGCTGCAGCTTGCGCAGCACCGCGCTGACGTGCGCCTCGACGGTCCGCGGCGAGATGTCGAGCTGCTGGGCGACCTCCTTGTACATGTAGCCGCGCGCGATCAGCCGCAGCACCTCGCGCTCACGCAGCGTCAGCTGGTCGAGCTCCGGGTCGACCTCGGCGGCCGGCACCGAGCCGGCGAAGGCGTCGAGCACGAACCCGGCGAGGCGCGGCGAGAAGACCGCGTCGCCGTCGCGGACCCGGGCGACCGCCGCGGCGAGCTCCTCGCCGGAGATCGACTTCGTCACGTAGCCGCGCGCGCCGGCGCGGACCACGGCGATCACGTCCTCGGCCGCGTCGGAGACCGACAGCGCGAGGAACCGCTGTCCGGGATCGGTCGCGGCGATCCGCCGGATCACCTCCACCCCACCCCCGCCGGGCATGTGGACGTCGAGCAGGACGACATCCGGGCGGCGCTCGACGACCACGCGCACCGCCTCCTCGACCGACCCCGCCTCGCCGACGACCTCGACGAGGCCCTCGACCTCGGAGCGGACGCCGCTGCGGAAGAGCGCGTGATCGTCGACGATCACGATCGTCGGCCGCGGGCTCAACGTGCCTCCCGGGCGATCGAGAGCGCGACCTCGGTTCCGGAGCCGGGCATCGAGGCGATCGTCGCATCGCCGCCGTGGCGGCGCATCCTGCCGATGATCGACTCGCGGACCCCGCGGCGGTCGGCGGGGACCTGATCGAGGTCGAAGCCGGGGCCCCGGTCACGGACGAACGCCTCGATCGCCTCCGGGCCCACCTCCGCGTAGACCGAGATCGGGCCGGCGTCGCCGGCGAACTTGGCGGCGTTGGTCAGCGCCTCGCGCGCCGCCGAGACGAGCGCCGTGGCCCCCTCGTCGAGCTCACAGTCGCCGACGGTGACGACCTCGGCCTCGATGCGGTAGGCGTCCTCGACATCCTCCGCGGCGCCGCGAAGGGCGGCCGCGAGGCCTCCGGCGACCGTCCCCGGCCGGCCGGCGTCGAGCCAGCCGCGCAGCTCCCGCTCCTGACGGCGGGCGAGTGCGGCCACCTCACGCGGGTCGTCGGCGTGCTTCTGCATCAGTGTCAGCGTCTGCAGCACCGAGTCGTGGAGGTGGGCTGCCATCTCGGCGCGCTCCTGGGAGCGGATCCGCTCCGCCCGCTCGGCGGCGAGGCTGCGGCCGAGCCTCCAGATGAACGGGGCGAGGATCAGCGCCAGGGCGAAGACGGCGACGATCGCCGTGAACGCGGCGTCGCGCGCCGGGCCGAGGGCGTCGACCTGCGAGAGGAACAGCAACGCCGCGCCGACGACGAGGGCGACCCCGAAGCCGCCCCGGTAGAGGTCGCGGAGGCCGGATCCGATCGATCGCCCTGCCGGCCGGGCGGCGGGCCGGGCGGCGTCCGGGACGAGGCGTCCGGCGGCGGACGGCGCCGGCTCCTCGCGCCGCGACTGCGCCCAGAGCAGCGTCGCGCCCGCGACCGCGAGGACGAGCGGCCAGACGACCGCGTCGCTCCACCAGATCCCGAGCGCGCGGAAGACGAGCAACAGCGACATCGTCAGCAGGCCGGCGCCGAGTCCGAGCTGCCAGCCGCGGCGGCCTCCCGGCATCGCCCGGCCCGCCAGCCGGCCTTCGTCGGCCGGCAGGAACAGCCAGGCGAGCAGGTATGCGACGACGAGGAGGCCGCCGGTCGCCACGACCCCGGCCAGGAAGACGACGCGGAGCAGCCACGGCTCCAGGCCGAGCCAAGCGGCGATCCCGGCGAGCACGCCACCGGCGATCCCGGCCGCCGGGTCGCGGCGAAGCCGCCGGCCGACCGGCCCCGGCTCCCGTGCGGGAGTCGACGCCGTGTCGGGCTCAGCCATCGTCGTCCCCCCCGGGCGTCAGGCCCGCGGCAACGAGGGAGGCTCCGGCGGCCGCGCAGATCGCGGCGCCGGCGAGCTCCCAGCCGAGCGTGATCAGATCGAGCTGGTCGAGGCCGAGCAGCGCGCCGAGCAGCGCGAACGCGACGCCGGCGACCAGCGAGATCCGATCGACGCCCCGGTCGCTCATTCGGCGCAGGCCCTCGCGTTGGCGGCGCGCATCGCCGAGTCGCGTCCGTAGTCGTCGTCCCAGTCATGGTCCCAGCGACGGCTCGAGCTTCCGATGTCGGCGTCGTCGTCGTTGACCACCGTGATCTGGCCGAGATCGACCGCGGCGTCGAGCCGCAGCTGCGGCCTCCCGGTCGCGCCGTCCCCGGTGGCGAGGTCGACGTCGGCGCCATCGGCCCGCTGGCCCGCGACGACGAGGTCGCCGGCGCCCGCGTGGGCGTCGGCCACGACGCAGACACCGGGCGGGACGGCGACGACGAGCTGGCCGGCCCCGACCCTGGCGGTCAGGCTCACCACCTGCTTCCGCGACCAGCTCATCCCGCGCAGATCGACGGCCAAGCGCCCGATCCCGAGCTCGTAGCCGTCGTCGGGTATCGCCGTCGCGCTCACGGGCCGGTGCTCGCGATCGCCGATTCCGCCCTCGAGGTCGAGGTCGGCGGCGGCCGCGACGCCGACGCCGATCGACAGGGCCAGCGCCGGGACCAGCAACCAGCGGGCTCCGCCGCGAAACGAGCTCACCGCGAGCGCGATCCCGATGATCACGATGACGACGGCCACGGGAAGCCCGAAGCCGAGGCCGGTGGCGAGCGCGGCGCCGGTGGCGAGCACCGCGAAGCCGGCGATCGCCACGAGCGCGATCGCGAAGATGCCGAGGATCTGGGCGATCTCACGTCCGCGCCCGCCCTCGGCCGGCACCCCGGTTCCGTCGTCGACGGGCGCGAACAGCGCCATCGCGAGGTAGGCGAGGATCCCGAGCCCCCCGATCAGCACCGACACCGCGAATGCGATGCGGATGATCACCGGATCGATGTCGAAGTAGCGACCGAGCCCCCCGCAGACGCCGGCGATGATCCGGTCGTCGTGGCTGCGCAGGAAGCGCCGCGGCGACTCGCGCACCGCCGGCGCCGGAGTCGTCGGCACCTCGTCCGGAGCCGGCCCTTCATCGGGCCTGGCGCCTCGATCCTCGTCTCGCTCGTTCATCTCGTTGACCTCCTGATCGGATGGAATCTGACTCCATCCAGGCTGCCGGCGCCGGCTCCGCCCGTCCATCCGGGATGACCCGTATCGATCCCGTGTCCGCCCCGGGGGACCACGACCGTGATCTTGGCGAGCGACAGGGGTTGTGGGAGCATGGCCGCAACGGCTCGGGCCCGAGGGCGACGGCCACGATGATGAAGCCGACATGGCAACTCCGCTGAGACCGATCGCACGGCGCGCCCTCGCGGCGCAGTCCGACGATCGGCTCGTGCGCCTGGCGCGCGAGGGGCACGAGCCCGCATTCGACGAGATCGTGCGTCGCTACCGGAGGCCGCTGGTGGCGTTCGCCGGCGCCATCGCCGGCGCCGGTCGGGCCGAGGACGTCGTGCAGGCCGGCCTGATGCGTGCCCATGATGCGCTCGCTGCCGACGACCGCGAGATCCGGCTGCGCCCGTGGCTGTTCGCGATCGTCCGCAACGGCGCCCTCAACGCGGTCCGTGACGAGCCGGCCTGGAGCGAGCTCGACCCCGAGCGGCAGGGCGGCCGCGAAACCGCGGCCACCGCCGAGCAGCGCGAGGAGCTCGAGCGCCTCGTCGACGCCGTCTGCGCGCTGCCGGAATCGCAGCGGCAGGCGCTCGTCATGCGCGAGATGGAGGGCGTCGGCCACGCCGAGATCGCCGCCAAGCTGCGGACGAGCCCGACCGCGGTCCGCGGCCTCATCTTCCGCGCCCGGACGACGCTGCGAAACGCGCTCGGGGCGCTGGTGCCGCTGCCGGTGCTGCGCTGGCTGCTCGAGGACACCGCCGCGGCCGCAGCAGCGGGTGCCGCGGGTGCCGGCGGCGCCGGCGCCGGGGCCGGGGCGGCGGGGGCGGGCGGCGGGGCGCTGATGGGCGGCGCCCTCGGCAAGGCCGCGGTCGGGCTGACGGCCGCGGTCGTGGCCATCGGCGCCGGCAAGGCGATCCAGGACCGCCGCTCCGGCGACGAACGCCCCGCGGCCGGCCCCGAGACCGCCAGCGCCGCCACCGGCACCGGGCACAGGAGCGGAAAGGGCGGTGGGGGCGGCAACGGCTCCGCCGCCGGCACCGGACCAGCGGGAGAGAGGCGGCGGGAGGCGGCCCGCGAGGGCGCCGAGGAGCGAGACGAGCGCCGGGACGAGCGCGGCGGGGACCGCAGCGACGGTCGCGAGGGCGGTCGCGA
>CAZTGN010000094.1:0-2673 GCA_964613275.1 uncultured Conexibacter sp.
GTAGCGGTAGTCGTGATCCTCGGCGAGGCCGAAGTAGACGAGTGCCCTGTTCCATGTATCGCGTACGGCCATGTCGCGCTCTTTCGCCCGCCCGGGGCGAAGTCCTGCGCGGGAGTATGACGCCAGCGGCAGCACGAAAGCAATCCCCCCGCTTCCGAGGGTGCGGCCGTCGCGACCGCCTCAATCGAACAGCGTGCTGCCGATCCGGATCGTCGTCGCCCCCTCCTCGACCGCCACCTGCCAGTCCTGGCTCGTGCCCATCGACAGGCGCTCGAGTCCGTGCTCGGAGGCGAGCTCGGCGAGCCGGGCGAAGTGCGGGCGGGAGCTCTCCGGGTCGGCTGTGAACGGGGGCATCGTCGACAGCCCCACGACCCGGACCGGGCAGGCCGCGATCGTCTCGGCGAGCGCCTCGGGCGCGACGCCCCCCTTGCCCTCCTCCGCGGCCACGTTGACCTGGATCAGGACCTCGGTCTGCCCGCTGCCGTGCTTGCCGAGCTCGCGGAGGACGCTGGCGGAGTGGACGGAGTGGATCAGGCGCACCAGGGGCAGGATGGCGCGCACCTTGCGACTCTGCACGTTGCCGATGAAGTCCCAGGTGAACGCGTCGCCCCATCGTTCCCGCTTCCGTTCGAGGTCGGCGAGCCGGTTCTCGCCGACGAGGGTGACCCCGGCCTCGGCGAGCGCGCCCATCTCCTCGCTGGGCACGTACTTGCCGGCCACGAGCACCTCGGTGCCCCCAGGCACGCGGCTCCCGACCTCCTCGAGACGGGCGCGGACGCGGGCCGGGTCGATGTCGCGGAACGGCTCGACCACCGCTCAGCCCGCCACCCCGACCACGATCCCCGCCTGGCGGCCGGTGTCGGGGCCGTCGCCTCGATGCGAGAAGAAGGTCTCCCGCTCGCAGCGCGTGCAGATCCCGGCAACATCGATCCGCCCGACCCCGGCGCGCTCGAGCAGGCGACGGGCAACCGCGACCAGGTCGAGCATCCGGTCGTCGGCGAGGCCGGGGCCGAGCGGTGCGAACGCGGCCAGGACCTCCTCGCCGACCTCGTAGCAGCAGCCGCCGATGCCCGGGCCGATCGCGGCGGCGGTCGCCCCGACCGCGGCGGCGCCGGCGCCGGCGAGCCCGGCGGCGAGCCCGCGCCAGCCGCAATGCAGCATCGCCAGGCCTCCGGGGCCCGCGAGCGCGATCGGCAGGCAGTCGGCGACGAACACCAGCGCGGCGAGGCCGGAGCGGTCGACGAGGTGGCCGTCGGCCTCGGGAGGATCCGCCTTCGGGGTCGGCCACGACGGCGGTGCCTGCGGACCGTGGTGGTCGACGATGCGCGCGCCATGGACCTGGCGGCCGATCACCACGCTCTCCGGATCGACCGCAACCGCAGCGCAGAGCCGGCGCCGGTTGGCGATGACGCGGTCGCGCTCGTCGCCGGTGAGGATGCCGATGTTGAGGCTCGAGTACGGGCCCTCGCTGACGCCTCCGAGGCGGGTCGAGAAGATCGCCCGCGCCCCGGGCAGGGCGGACTCGAGCCAGCTCGTCCCATCGCCTTCGCGCCACTCCATCGCCGGGAAGATCCCAGATGCCCTCAACCGGCGTCGGCGGCGACCTCGAGCGCCGCGGCCAGCTCGGCCGAGCGCCCGGGTTCGAGCTCGCCGTCGAGCTTGCGGTCGAGCGCCCCGGCGAGCCCGGCGCCGATCGCCGGTCCGCGCGGGATCCCGGCGGCGAGCAGGTCGTCGCCGGAGATCTCGAGGCCGACGTCCTTCCACTCGCGCATGTAGCGCTCGATCCAGGAGCCCCCGGCGGCCCTCGCGACGAGCAGCGCGGCCGCGTCGGCGCCGGCGGCGAGACGGACGGCCTGCGAGGGCCGTGCCGGGCGCGCCGCCGCGAGCTCGAGCGCCCGGTCCAGCCCGGGGCTCGCTCCGGCCGCGATCAGCATCGCACGCACAGCCGGCTCGACGTGTCCGCTCCAGAGCGGATCCATTCGCGTCCGCCCGACCGCGGCGAGCAGCTCGCCGCCCTCGGACAGCGGCAGGACGCCCCACTCGTCGAGGAGCGCGAAGCCCTGCGCGGCGGCCCGCTCCGCGGCGAGCCGCCGCAGCTCGGCGTCGCGGCGGTCGGCCGATACGAGGCCGAGATCGGCAGCCGCGAGGAGCTGCAGCGTCGCCCGGTCGGGAACGAGCCCGAGCCGTGCGCAGTAGCGGGCCGCGCGGATCGCCCGGGTCGGGTCGTCCCGGAACGATCCCTCGTGCAGGACCCGGAGCCGCCCGGCGGCGAGGTCGGCCGCGCCGCCGAATGGATCGAGGACGGAGTGCGGCGGAGCGATCGCGATCGCGATCGCGTTGACGGAGAAATCGCGGCGCGCGAGATCGTCCTCGATCGGGGCCGGGGCGACGTCGGGGAGCGAGCCGGGGCTCCGGTAGGTCTCGGTGCGGGTCCTCGCGATATCGGCGTGGCGCCCGTCGCCGAGCGGCACGACGGCGGTCCCGAAGCGGTCGTGGCGGCGGGCCTGGACCCCGAGGCGGTCGAGCAGCGGCTCGAGCTCGCGGTCGACGGCGATGTCGACGTCGGCGTCGGGCTCGGCGCCGGCGACCAGCGCCCGCGCGACGCCGCCGACGATCCAGCCGCCGGCCGCGGCGAGGACGGCGCCGACGCGGCCGAGCCCGAGCCGTCCGATC
>CAZTGN010000094.1:2683-9335 GCA_964613275.1 uncultured Conexibacter sp.
CATGCTGCGTTCGCCGATGAACCGGATCCTGACCATCTGGCGCCAGATGACAGGCGGCGAGCGCGTGGTCGCGGCGGCCGTCTCCCTCGCTCTCGCGGTCACCGTCGTCGCGGGCGCGTACGCGTTGCTGAAGCGCCCCGGCGACGTCTCCAATCCCGATGTCGCCTTCAGCGCCGCCGAGGGCGCCGGCAAGCAGCGGCAGCCGAAGCCGCGGAAGACCGTGAACTGGACGCGCTTCGGCTACGACCTCGGCCGCAGCAAGTTCCTCGACACGCCGCGGATCCGCCCCCCCTTCCGGAAGCTCTGGAAGTGGCAGGGCGAGGAGTTGATCGAGTTCCCGCCGATCGTCGTCGACGGGCGCCTCTACTTCATCGACAACGACGGCGTCTACGTCGCCCTCGACGCGGACGACGGGAGGGTGCTCTGGCGGAAGCGGCTCGCCTCGCTCAACGCCTCCTCGCCCGCCTATTTCAAGGGTGTGCTCTACAGCGTCAGCCTCGCCCCCGCCCAGGCGCTCGCCGTGCGGGCCCGGGACGGGAAGGTGCTGTGGCGCAAGCCGCTCGCGGCGCGCTCCGAGTCCTCGCCGCTGGTGCTCTCCGGGCGCATGTACATCGGCAACGAGGCGGGGCAGCTCCTCGCGCTCGACATCGACGACGGCTCGACCGTGTGGGAGACGACGCTCGGCGGGTCGGTCAAGGCCGGGCCCGCGCTCGCCGGCGGCACCCTCTACGTCGGCGACTACGGCGGCAGGATGAACGCGGTCCGCGCGCGCGACGGCGAGCTCCTCTGGCAGACGTCCGACCTCGGCACCGGGCTCGGCGGCTCGGGCCGCTTCTACTCGACCCCGGCGGTCGCCTTCGGCCGGGTCTACGCGGGCAACGCCGACAACCGGGTCTACAGCTTCGACGCCGAGACCGGCGAGATCGCCTGGTCGTTCTCGACCGGCGACTACGTCTACTCGGGCGTAGCCGCCGCCGACACGAAGGGCACCGGGCCGACCGTCTACTTCGGCTCCCACGACCGCAACGTCTACGCGGTCGACGCCAAGACCGGCAAGGAGAAGTGGTCGGAGGCCGCCGGGGGGCAGATCAGCGGCCCGGCGACCGTCGTCGGCGACGTCGTCTACGTCTCGACGTTCAGCGGCAACGCGACGATCGGGCTCGACCTCGGCAGCGGCCGGCGGGTCTTCAGCTACGACGACGGGGAGTACGGGCCGGTCGTCTCCGACGCGCAGGTCCTCTACCTGACCGGCGGCGCGTCCGTGGTCGCCTTCGAGCCCATCGACATCGGCAGCTTCAGGTACGAGACGAACAAGGGCCAGAAGGGGATCGTTCCGCCGGCCCAGCAGCGCAAGGCGATGCGGGCGGCGCGGGAGCGGGCAAAGCGACAGGAGCAGGAGCGGGGCGAGGGCGGCGACGAATCCGGCGCCTCGGCTCCGGAGCCGGGCGGAGGCGGCGGCGGAGGCGGCGCGGCCGCCGGCAATGGCGGTCCCCAGGGTCGCAAGCGCACCCAGGACGGGAAGAGCACCGGCGGCAAGCGGAACGGCCGCAGCGAGGCCGGCAAGCGCGGCGGCAAGCGGGACGGCCGCAACGAGGCCGGCAGGCGCGGCGGCACGAAGGGCGGCTCCGGCAGGGGCGCTGGCTGACTCGCGGCCAACGCGACGAGACGGCATCGACGGGAGCGAGATCTTGGGTTGGCGGTGGGTCGCAGGATGGCGGGGCCTCCTTCACGTTCCGTCCCCGGCCCCGACCCCCGTTCGTCGCCGGCAGCGGGTCCGGCGCGAGCCCACGTCGATCGGCCCGCCTACCTGACGTCGATCCCGGCCGCGCGCATCGCCTCCTTCGCCGCGGCGATCGTGTGCCGCCCGTAGTGGAAGATCGAGGCCGCCAGGACGGCGTCGGCGCCGCCCTCGAGGACGCCCTCGACGAGATGCTGCAGGGTCCCGACGCCGCCGGAGGCGATGACGGGGATGGGGACCGCGGCGGCGACGGCACGGGTGAGGACGAGGTCGTAGCCGTCCTCGGTCCCGTCGCGGTCCATGCTCGTCAGCAGGATCTCGCCGGCGCCGCGCTCGGCGGCCTCGACGGCCCAGGCGACGGCCTCCCGTCCTCCGACCCGTTGCCGGCCGCCGGCGACGTGGACGTCCCAGCGGCTCCCGCCGGGGACGGCACGGGCGTCGATGGCGACGACCACGCACTGTGAGCCGAACACCTCGGCGAGCTCGCCGATCAGCTCCGGCCGCCCCAGCGCCGCGGAGTTGATCCCGACCTTGTCGGCGCCGGCGTCGAGGACCGCCTGCGCGTCGGCGACCGAGCGGATGCCGCCGCCGATCGTGAACGGGATGAAGACCTCGTCGGCGGTTCGCCGGGCGAGCTCGACGATCGTCTCGCGATCCTCGTGCGAAGCGGTGATGTCGAGGAAGACGAGCTCGTCGGCTCCCTCGGCGTCGTAGCGGGCGGCGAGCTCGACCGGGTCGCCGGCATCGCGGATGTCGACGAACCGCGTCCCCTTGACGACGCGGCCGCGGTCGATGTCGAGGCAGGGGATCAGTCGCTTCAGCGGCACGCCCGGGAGCGTAGATGGCCGCTACCGCGGGACCGCGTGCGAGGGCGCGTGGAAGCCGGGCCCGACCCGGCCGCGATCGAAGCGCTTGCACCGGGAGGGCGCGACCGAGTGCTGCTCAGCGGCTCCGCCGCCCGGACGAGGTGGCGGCGGCCGACTTCGCGAACGCGCCGGGCTCGAGCTTGACCGCGAGCTCCCTGATCCGGCTGCGCTCGCCGGCGCTGAGATTGCCGGGGCGGCCCTTCGACTTGACGAGCAGGCGACGGAGCTCGCCCGCCTCACCCGGCCCGAGGTTGTCGAGATGGTGCTTGGCGAGCAACGCCACCTCGGCGACGAGCAGGATCCGCCCCCAGATGCTCCACCTGCTTGCGGTGCTCACCAGTCCCATTCAGTCCATCTTCTCATCGAGGACGGCGATCGCCGCCGTGACCGTGAAACGTCGCTCGTACAGCGCCCGGCCGACGATCACGCCGCCCAGCCCGGACCGCCCGAGGTCGCGCAGCCGGGCCAGGTCGGCGAGCGTCCCGACGCCCCCCGAGTAGATCAGCTCGGCGCCGACCCGCTCGCAGGCGTCCAGCGGCCCGCCGAGGCGCTCGAGGTCGGGGCCGGCGAGCGTCCCGTCGACCTCGACCGGCGTGTGGACGAAGCGGCGGAGCCCGCGCTCCGCGAGCGCGACGATCGCGTCCTCGACCGCGGTCCCGGTCTCCTCCTCCCAGCCGGCGACCGCGACCCGTCCGTCGCGGGCATCGACGGAGGCGACGATCCGCTCGCCGTGCGCGCTCGCGAGCTCGGCGGCGAGGTCGGGATCCCGTAGCGCCGCGGTGCCGAGTACGGCACGGGCGGCGCCGGCGGCGAAGGCGGCCGTGACGCTGCCGCGATCGCGCAGCCCGCCTCCGAGCTGCAGCGGGACGTCGACCGCGGCGGCGATCCGCTCCACCACCGCGAGGTTCGCCGGCGCGCCCGCCCTGGCCCCGTCGAGGTCGACGACGTGAAGGATCTCGGCGCCGCCCTCGACCCAGCGGCGGGCGGCGTCGACCGGATCGGCGTCGTAGCCGGTCTCGTGGTCGTAGTCGCCGCGGAGGAGCCGCACGGCGCGTCCGGCGCGGATGTCGATCGCCGGATAGAGGGTCGGCATCGCGAGCTCAGGCCCGGGCGCCGGCGGCGGTCGCCGCCGTGACGAAGTTGGCGAGCATGCGGAGCCCGGCCGCCCCCGACTTCTCGGGATGGAACTGGGTTCCGAGCACGCTTCCGCGACCGACGACCGCAGCGAACCGCTCCCCGTGCTCGGCCGATGCGAGCAGGTCCTCCGACCGCGGCCGCGCCGCGTAGGAGTGGACGAAGTAGAACGGCTCGCCCTCATCGATCCCCGCGGTCAGCGCCGAGTCGGCCTCGCGGTGCAGGTGCGCCCAGCCGATGTGCGGCAGCTTCAGTCCGGGCGCACGGAGGCGCTCGACCGCGCCCCGGAGCAGGCCGAGGCCGCCGGCCCCGCCGTGCTCGGTGGACGAGTCGAAGAGGAGCTGCATGCCGAGGCAGATCCCGAGCAGCGGGGTTCCGGCGGCGGCGGCGGCGCGGATCGGCTCCGCGAGCCCGCGCCGCTCGATCTCCCTCATCGCCTCGGGGAAGGCGCCGACGCCGGGAAGCACGATCGCCGGTGCCGATGCGAGCTCACCCGGGTCGGCGCTGACGACGGCCCGGGCGCCGACGTGCTCGAAGGCCTTCGCGACCGACCGCAGGTTGCCCATCCCGTAATCGGCGATCCTCAGCTTCGGCGGCCCGGCGCTCACCGCCCTGATCTTATGTCGGTCGGGCCGGACGCGGCGGGGGCGATCAGCGATTCCGGCGGATCACGCGCTTGACCTCACGCAGCGCCGGCTTCGGCTTCGAGCGTTTGGTCACCAGCCCCGACCACGGGCACCAGTTGCAGTCGATCTGTCCGGCCGGGAAGTCGCGCCACGTGTAGATCCAGGCGCCGATCAGGTTCCAGCGCCTGCGCTTGCGGACGAGCATCTCGAGACCGTCGGAGAGGCGCTTCGCCTGGCCGCGCTTGCCCACCACCGACTCGCTTCGCGCCGGTCCCTTCGAGGCCCAGCCCATCTCGCCGACGACCATCCCGACGCCGCCGTCGCCGGCCCGCCGCGCGACCGCCCGGAGGTCCGCGACCTGGCGCTTGATGTCGCCGACGCCGGAGCCGTACGGGTGCGCGTTCAGCGCCTCGAAGTGCTTCTCGATGCCGCGCACGCGGTAGAGCTTCTCGAGGAACCTGGCCGCCTTCATCGACTTCGGGTCGCGCGGGTAGCCGTACATCCCGCCGAGCACGATGCGCGCCTGCGGATCGACCTTCGAGATTCCCTGGTCGAACGCCTTCACGAGCCGGCCGTAGGCGCGGGGGTCCGGCCGCGGCGCCCAGTTGTTCCTCGAGTTCTCCTCGTTCCAGGCGACCCAGGTCTTGACCGGGAGGTCCTCGATCTGCGGGCGAAGGTCGAAGTAGTCCCCGTTCGGGCTGTAGCGGCGCGCGAGCGCCTCGGCGAACTCCCGCCACTCCCTCAGGTCGGCCTTGCTCTCCGGGCCGTGGAGGCCCTTGCGCGTGCCCTTGTGGACGAAGCGCGGGGTGCCGTAGACGATCAGCGACGGTCGCATCCCGTTCGCGGCTGCGTTGTAGACGCCGTAGTCGGGCTGGCCCCAGTCGTACTCCGCCTTGCGGGTCGGCTGGACGGATGCCCAGTTGACCGGCACGCGCTGGGTGCCGAAGCCGGCGTCCCCCATGCCCCGGAAGTCCTTCAGCGACGGGCCCTCGGCGAAGATCCCGAAGAAGTCGCGCGCCCGCCGCGGCGGGCTGTGCCCCGAGCATGGCGATGAGCACGGCGAGGGCCGCTGCGCCGAGCGCGATCGTGGCGCGCCCGCGGGCGCGGGCGGTCGAGGCTGCGTTCGCTGCGCTCATCTCCTCCAGGGTAAGCACGGGCGGCCGCGGGAAGTTGCGCCGACACGACCGCCGAGGCAGCCGTTCAGGAGCTGAGGGTGCCCTTGGTCGAGGGCACCCCGGCCTCGTCCGGGTCGATCGCGACGGCGGCTCGCAACGCCCGCGCGAACGCCTTGAAGCAGGCCTCGATCATGTGATGGGCATTGGCCCCGTACGGGTTGCCGAGATGGAGCGTCAGGCGCGCGTTGGTGGCGAAGGCTCGGAAGAACTCGCCGGTCAGCTCGGCCTCGTAGCCGGCGATGGTGACCGGCGGCAGGTCCGACTGGAAGCGGCAGAGCGGCCGTCCGGAGATGTCGATCGAGCAGCGGGCGAGCGACTCGTCCATCGGCAGCTCGACGTGGGCGTAGCGGGTGATGCCGCGGCGGTCGCCCAGCGCCGCGTCGAGCGCCTGGCCGAGAGCGATGCCGACGTCCTCGACGGTGTGGTGGGAGCCGGTCTCGAGATCGCCGCTCGCTCGCACCCTGAGGCCGAGGCGGCCGTGGCGGCCGAGGAGCTCGAGCATGTGATCGAGGAAGCCGACTCCGGTGGCCACGTCGACGTCCCCGCCGTCGAGGTCGAGCGCGAGCACGATCGCGGTCTCGCTGGTCCGTCGCTCGATCTCGGCGGCGCGCGTTCCGGCTCCGGCCATGGCTCGCTATTCCCCTTCCCCGTCGCCGTTCCTGCCCCCGGCGCGGGCCGCCGCCGACATCGCGTGGAGCGGGAATCCCTCGGCGAGGGCGAGCGCCTCCACGGTGCCCGCGAGCGCCGCGGCGGCGCCGGCGTCGATCGCGACGCGGCTGATCCGGCGCCGGAACGTGCCGGGCCCGAGCGGGCCCGTGAACCGCCCGGCTCCGCCGGTCGGCAGCACGTGGTTGGAGCCGGCCGCATAGTCGCCGAACGCGGTCGCCGCGAAGGGCCCGCGGAACACGCAGCCAGCCGTCGTGAGCGCGCCCGCGATCGCGGGGTCGGCCGTGACCACCTCGGCGTGCTCGGGGGCGAGCGCCTCGGTCAGCGCGATGCCGTCGGCGACCGATCGCACCGCGATCAGGTGGAAGCGCGCGTCCGCGAGCTCGCCGGCACGGGCGGCGATAGCCACGCCGGGGCGGGCGTGCCAGCCCCCGGCGGGGGGGATCG
>CAZTGN010000095.1:0-9187 GCA_964613275.1 uncultured Conexibacter sp.
CGCGAACAGGCCCCCCGAAGGTGACAGCGGCCGGTCGGCGCCGACCCCGGCCGCCGCCCGGAACAACTCCTCCTCGTGGGGGAACAGGCAGGACGGCTCCGCCAGCTCGAGCCCCGGATCGGCGGGGTCGAGCCCGGCGTCGGTGCGGGCCCGCGCGCAGGCGCGCTCGAGCCCCCGCCAGCGCGTCAGGTCGCGTTCCCCCGGCGCATGGGGCTCGAGGTCCCATCCGGCGCCCGCCAGACGCACCGGGGCGTCGTCCCGGCCGCCCTCGGCCGCCGCCTTCAGCACCACGGCGCAGGCGCCGTCGCCGAGCGGCGCCGCCATCTCGTGGCGCAGCGGCGCGGCGAGGACGGGCGAGGCGAGCACCTCGGCGGCGCTGCACGGCGCCGCGATCGCGGCATCCCCGGCGGCGGCCCGCCGGCGCGCGACCAGCTCCGCCCAGCGCTCCGTCGCGCCGTCGTCCTCCTGCGCCACCGCGCACGCCTGCAGCCCCGCGCAGACCAGGAAGTCGATCCCGAGCGGCTGCAGGAAGACCGGGTCCATGGCCCACCCGGTGAGCGGCCAGTGCGAGGCCATCGACGCCTTGCCGTGGGCGACGATCAGGACCGTCCCGCAGGCCCCGGCACGCAGCTCGCAGGCGCCGTGGATCGCCGCGCAGAGGCCGTCGCCGGCGATCCGCGTCTCCGGCCTCATCACCGCGCCGACCACCTCGGTGACCGCGACGTTCGAAGCCGTGAGCCCGTCGAAGAGATCGACCGACGCCGTGACGACCGCCTCGACCTCGTCGAAGCCGATCGCCGCGTCGGCGAGCGCCTCCTCGACGGCGGCGAGGACCATCTCCGGGATCGAGCGCGGGTCGGCCGCGACCGGGCCGGTCTGCCCGACCCCGGCGATCGCGACCGCGGGCCGATCGCCGGGCCTCATCGCCCCTCACCGGCCGGGACCAGGTCCGCCTCGCGGGCGATGATCTCCCGCATCACCTCGCTCGTGCCGGCGCCGATGCTGAAGGCCAGCGAGTCGCGCACGAGGCGGGCGATCAGCGACTCCTCCATGTATCCGTAGCCGCCGAAGATCTGCGCGCAGTCGTGCGCGACCCCGGCCGCGGATTCAGCGGCGAACAGCTTCGCCATCGACACCTCGCGGTCGCAGGGTCGGCCGGCGACGTGGAGCTCCAGCGCCCGTCCGGTCAGAGCCTGCGCCGCCTCGATCGTCGTCAGCGCATCGGCGAGGCGGTGCTGCCAGGCCTGAAAGCCGAGGAGCGGCTGTCCGAACGCCTGGCGCTCGAGGCCGTAGCGGCGCGCCTCCTCCCACATCAGGCGCATCTGCGCACAGCAGATCAGCGCCAGGACGAGCCGCTCGCCCCGGAATCCCTCCATGATCAGGCGGAAGCCCTCGCCCTCCTCGCCGAGCAGGCAGCGGGCCGGCACCCGGCAGTCGTCGAAGGAGAGCTCGCCGGTGTCGGAGGTGTGGGTTCCGATCTTCTCGAGCCGCCGGCCGCGGGTCAGCCCCGGCGCGTCGGCCGGGACGACGAGCAGGGAGATGCCGCGCGGGCCGGGCCCGCCGGTCCGCACCGCGAGGGTCACGAAGTCGCAGATCGGCGCGTTGGTGATGAACGTCTTCGCGCCGTCGACCACGTACTCGTCGCCGTCCCGCACCGCGCGCGTGAGGATCGCGCCGACGTCGCTGCCGGCGCCCGGCTCGGTCACGCCGAGCGCCCCGATCCGCGTGCCGGCGATCGCCGCCGGCAGGATCTCCGCCCGCAGCTCGGGCGAGCCCGCCCGGTCGATCACCTTGGTCGCGAACTCGGCGTGCACCAGCACGCTCACCGCCACCCCGACCGCGCCGCAGCGGACCAGCTCCTCGACCAGCACCGCCGTGTAGCGGAAGTCCCGCCCGCCGCCGCCGTGCTCGGGCGCGAGCCCCATCCCCAGGAACCCGAGCTCGCCGAGGCGCTCGAAGACGGCTCGCGGCAGCGTGCCCGCGACCTCCCACTCGGCGACGTGCGGCTCCAGCTCGCCCGCGACGAAGCGGCGGAGCGAGTCGCGGAGCAGCTCCAGCTCCTCGCTCTCCCCGTCCGCTGCGGCGTCGGCGTGGGCTTCCCGGGCCATCGCCGGTGAACGTAATCGAGGAACACTTGGTTGTCAAGTATCACTCAGTCAACGTCGCCGGAAGGCCCGGTCTCGCCGGAAGGCCCGGTCTCGCCGGAAGGCCCGGTCTCGCCGGAAGGCCCGGTCTCAGTAGTAACCGCGGAAGGACGCCCGGGGGATCCGCACTCGCGCATCGCCCCTCGCCGCGGCTACGCTCGGCCGAAGCGACCGACCGGAAGGGTGCTTTGACCGAGATCACCGGCGGCGAGCTGCTCGCTCGCGCGCTCGAGGCCGAGGGAATCGAGATCGTCTTCGGTCTGCCGTGCCCGGAGGTCGACCCGCTGCTGGCGGCGTTGGAGGAGCACGGGATCCGGCTCGTGCCGGTCCGCCACGAGGCCGCCGGAGCGCACATGGCCGAGGGCCTCTACAAGACGACCGGGCGCGTGGCGGCGGTGCTCGGCAACCCCGGCCCCGGGTCGGGGAACCTCGTGCCGGGCGCCCTGACGGCGCTGCACGAGGGAGTGCCGATGCTCGTGATCACCTCCCAGCACCGGCTCGGCCTCGTCTACCCCTCGACGCCGGCGACCTTCCAGGGCCAGGACCAGCTCGACCTCTTCCGGCCGGCGGTGAAGTGGGGCGGTCCGGTGCTCGAGTGGGGGCGGATCCCGGAGGTCGTCCGGCTCGCCTTCCGCGAGATCTGGAACGGGCGGCCGGGTCCCGCCCAGATCGAGGTCCCGCAGCAGTTCCTTTACGAGACCGGGGATGCCGACAGCGCGCCCGTCCGACCGCCGTCCAGCTACCGGTCGGACGGGCCGCGCGCTTCCGAGGGGCAGCTCGCCGAGGCGGCGGCGCTGCTCGCGTCCGCCGAGCGGCCGCTCGTGATCGCCGGCAGCGGCGTCGACCGCGCCGGCGCGAACGGGACGCTGCTCGACCTCGTCGACCTGCTCGGCTGTCCGGTGATGACGACGATGGCCGGCCGCTCCGCGGCTCCCAGCGACCACCCGGCCTACGTCTTCGGCTTCGGCGCCGCCGGCGGCGCGGCCCGGGCCGAGGCCGACGTCCTGCTCGTCGCCGGCTCGCGGATCGGCAACCTCGACACGCCCTTCGACAAGTACTGGGGCGATCCCGCCGGGCAGAAGCTGATCCAGATCGACGTCGATCCGCGCCACTTCGGCGTCACCCGCCCGTTGACGCTCGGGATCGTCGCCGAGCTCGACGACGCCCTCGCCGGGCTCGTGCGGCACCTCCGCGGTCTTTCCGTCGCCGCTCGCGACGGCGCCGACCTCGAGCGCTACCGCGCGCTCGACGAGGAGGTGAGGGCGGCGCAGGCGCAGCCGATCCTCGAGTGGAGCGGGCCGGGGATCCATCCCGCCCACGCGATCGGCGCCGTCGGTGCGGTCTTCGGCTCCGACGCCGTCTACACGGTCGACGGCGGCAACACCGCGCTTTGGACCTACGCGGTGCTGCCGCCGACGAAGCCGCGCTCCTACCACTCGATCCTCGAGCTCGGGATGCTCGGCACCGGGATCCCGTCCGCGATCGGCGCCAAGCTCGGCGCCCCCGACCGTGACGTCGTCTGCGTGACCGGGGACGGCGCCGCCGGCTTCAACGTGATGGAGCTGCAGACCGCCGTCCGCGAGGGCGTCGCGATCACCGTCGTCGTCATGGCCGAGGGGTCGTGGACGATGGAGGAGCCGAACGAGCTCGACCGCTGGGGGCGCACGTTCGGGACCGGCCAGGGCGAGATCCGCTGGGACCTCGTCGCCGAGGGCCTCGGCTGCCACGCCGAGTACGTCGACGCGATCGAGGATCTCGACGCGGCGCTTCGGCGCGCGCAGGCGAGCGCCGGCCCGAGCCTCGTCTGCGTCCGCTCCGACCACGACGCGAACCTGGCCGTCCCGGAGGCGATGGCGGCCCGGTTCTTCGAGGTCTACTTCGGCCCCGCCGAGGCCGTGCCGGCCTGACCCGGGGCCTCGCGCCGGTGCCGATCGACTTCTCGCTCACCGACGAGCAGCGCGAGATCCAGGAGCTCGCCCGCGACTTCGCCCGGCGCGAGATCCGGCCGGTCGCCGCCGAGTACGACGCCCGGGAGGAGATGCCCTGGCCGGTGCTCGAGAAGGCCGCCCGGGTCGGGCTGCTCAGCTACGGCCTGCCGGCCGAGTACGGCGGCGGCGGGATCGCCGACGGCCTCGTCGGCATCACCGGCTTTCTGGTCATCGAGGAGCTCGCCTGGGGCTGCGCCGCGATCGCGACCGAGATCGGCTCGACCAGCTACGCCGCCGGGCCGATCCTCGCCTTCGGCACCGAGGAGCAGAAGCGCCGCTACCTGCCGCGCTTCTGCGATCCCGGGGCGGTGCGGCTCGGTGCGCTCTGCCTGACCGAGCCCGGGGCCGGCTCGGACATCGCGGCGATCGCCACCACCGCGCGGCGCGGGGACGACTGCTGGGTCCTCGACGGGCGCAAGCAGTTCATCACCAACGGCGGCATCGCCGACCTCCACGTCGTCTTCGCCCGGGTGCCCGAGGAGGACGGGATGGCCGCCTTCATCGTCGAGGGCGGAACGCCCGGCCTGGCGATGGGCCGCAAGGAGGAGAAGCTCGGCATGCGCGCCTCCCACACCGCCGAGGTCGTGCTCGACGGCTGCCGGGTGCCGGCGGAGAACCGGCTCGACACGAGGTTCGCCCCGGGCCTGCCGGCGAGGCCGAGCGCCGGCTCCGGCGGCGAGCTCTCGGGCGCGGCGACGGCCCTCACCCTGCTGCAGTACTCGCGCATGACCTTCGCCGCCGCGGCGGTCGGCCTCGCCCGCGCCGCGTTCGAGTACGCGCGCGACTACGCGCTCGAGCGCAGGACCTTCGGCGTCCCGATCGCCGGCCACCAGCTGGTCGCCGCCAAGCTCGCGCAGATGGCGATCGAGATCGAGTCCGCCCGGGCGCTTCTCTGGCGGGCGGGCTGGCTCGCGCTCTCCGGCCGCCCCCTGGCGCTGGCCGAGGGCTCGATGGCCAAGTGCCTGAGCGCCGACGTCGCGGTCCGCTGCTGCGAGGAGGCCGTGCAGATCCTCGGCGGCCACGGCTACGTCCGCGACCACCCGGTCGAGAAGTGGTACCGGGACGCGAAGCTCTACCAGATCTGGGAGGGCACGAACGAGATCCAGCGCCTCGTCATCGCCCGCGCCGTCACCGGCGCCGCGACTCGAGCCGGACCTGGTCGAGCGTGATCGGGGCGGCGTCGCTGCGGAAGCGGAGGATGCGGGTACCGCGGGCCAGCCCGACGCTGCCGTAGTCGAGCTCGATCGGGCGTTCGCTCGCCCGCACCGCTGAGCGGGTCCGGGGGCGGCGGACGGGGCGGACGAGCCTGATAGCTCCCGCCTCGGGGCCGCCGAGCAGCCGCAGGTGGATGGCGTAACGGCCGCCGCGCCGAACGCGGACCCGCAGCCCCGGCAGCCGGTCGTCGCGTGGCCGCAGGCGCAGCCCCTCGTAGCCGGCGAGCCGGCGGTCGGCGACGGCGGCGGCGCGCGGCACGCCGGTCCGCCGGACGGCATCCTCGGCCTGGACGGCGATCGTTCCGTCGCCGCCGGGGGCGGCGACGTCGACCCCGAGGCCGAGCGGGCGACCGAAGCCCGGGACGCCGTCGCGCCAGCGGAACCGCTGCGCCCGGGTCGTCCGCAGCCCGCCGGTGAAGCAGCCGCGGTCGTCGTCGGTGGCGTGGTAGACCATCCAGCTCTCGCGGCCGTTCGGGGATGTGAAGAACGAGCCGTGGCCGGGGCCCCAGACGCCGCGATCCGGCGCCTTGGAGAAGACCGGGGCGGGGTGCTTGGCGCCGGCCCAGGTCGCCGGATCGAGCAGGTTCGCGTCCTGCGGCACCGTCAGCCGCCCGAGCGCGTAGGCGCCGGTCCCGCACCAGCTCGCCGAGTAGATGACGTGGATCCTCCCGTCGTGCAGGAGCACCTCCGGCCCCTCGTTGATCGCGAACGGGATCGTCTCCCAGCCGAGCGTCGGGGCCGAGATCGCGATCGGGGCCCCGGCGACCGTCCAGGGGTCCTCGAGCGGCGCAAGGTACAGCGAGGTCGGAGTGAAGGAGGGCCCGCCCGAGTAGATCAGGTAGTCGCGGCCTCCGACCGTGGTCACGGTCGCGTCGATCGCGAAGGGCTGCGGGACCTCGAGCCGCCCCTTGAACCGGTACGGCCCGGCCGGGTCGCCGCCGCGGCTCTCGAGCACGTACATGCGGTGGACGTTGCCGTCGGTCGAGCCCTTCGCCGCGTAGTAGACGTACCAGCGCGGGCCCTCGGGCCCGCGCAGCCGGTGGATCTCGGGCGCCCAGACCTCGCAGCAGCGCTCGTCCGGCTCGACCCGCCCGGCGCGCGGCCAGAGCTGCTCCGGCCGTGCCGAGGCGAGGCCGGCCAGCGTTCGCGAGCTGCGCACCTCGATCCGGCCCGGCGTCGTGTAGGTGAGCCAGTAGCGGCCCCCGTGGCGGAAGATCCACGGGTCGGGGGAGTCGTCGCCGTTCGTCGCCTGGGGCGCGACCGGGTTGCGGAACGAGCTCCCGGCGGCGGCCGAGACGGCGGCGAGCGCGACGGTCGCGGCGGCGGCGAGCGCAATGACGAGCAGCAGCGGCCGCGCCCCGCTCACAGCCAGCCGGCGAGGCCGAGGCCGATGGCGAGCGCGGCGTCGATCGCCGCCATCGCGCCGACGATCCGGAGCTGCTTGCGGTGGTTGCTGCCGAGGTCGTAGACGTAGGCGGCGATCGCGAAGAAGGTCGCGTAGCCGAAGATCACGATCAGCGGCACGAACGGCACGTTCCACCACCAGTAGTCCCAGTGGAAGTAGCCGGTCGACTCGAGGAAGACCTCGACGAGCACGCAGAAGACGGAGAACGCGAGGACGAGGAAGACCCGGTTCGGCACGCCGAGGATCCGCATCCTCGGATCGGGCGGCAGCTGCTTGACGAAGATGATCCCGGTGACCAGGAACAGGAAGACGATCTCGATGCACCAGCCGACCAGGATCAGGTAGCTGGTGTCGCCGGTGACCGTCCACAGCGCCGACCGGTCGCTGGCGTGGAGGATCGCCGAGTTGACGAGCTCGTTGAAGACGTCCATCAGGAAGAACGCGACCCCGGCGAGGATGATGTCCCAGCGGCGGCGCTCGACCTCGACCGCGTAGACGTAGAAGACGAAGGCGAGCAGGGTCACCGTCGTCCACGAGAACGTGCTGCCGTCGCGGAGGATCTCGAGCGCCTCCCGGGAGGCCTCGGTGATCGCGGCGGTCATCGCCGGCGCTCGAAGCTCCAGCCGAGCGCGGGGATCTCGATCTCGTCGCGGGTGGCGAGGATCTGCAGGTCCTCCTCGATCCGACCCGAGGGCCACTCGAGGGCGCCGTACTGCTGGCGTGGCTCGTCGTCGAGGCCGCGGGCGCGCTCGAGCTGGCGGAGCCCGTCGACGTGGTGGAGGCTCACCCTGCGCACGCGCCCGTCCTCATGGATCTCGATCCGCGCCGGGGAGCAGTAGGTGTTGAAGTCGTCGATCACCGCGCGCGTGCCGCCGTCGCGCATCACGAACCGCATGTCCTCGCTCGGGCCGAGGCCGCGCCTGGAGGTGTTGCCCCGCGGGTTGCGGAGCGGCTCGCCCTCGAGCGGCCCGACGGTGCGGTGGAAGCTCCAGCCCCGCGCGCGCGGCGCCGCGACGTCGCGCTGCCAGTAGCCGCTGTGGCCGCGGCGGCGCCCCTCGACCCGGAGCGTCGCGTGGACCGCGTCGCGGCCGCGCTTCTCGACCGAGATCGCCGAGGTGATCCGGCCGTCGATCTTCGGCTGCCGCGTCCACGGCTCGGCCGGGAGCTGGATCGGCGAGCCGTCGCCGTTGCCGCGCTGGTCCTCGTAGGAGTAGGTGAAGAAGACCGGGTCGTGGCCGGAGATGTCGAAGTCGTAGAGGCGCGTGAACATGTCGCCGCGCCGGCCGATCACGAACACGCGCGAGCCGCTCGCCGAGAGGTTGACCGAGCGGAACCGGCTCTCGTGGGGCCCGCACATCTCGTAGCTGTTGTCGCGCGGCAGCCACGGGTCCCAGAAGGTGAGCCTGCGGCCGCCGCCGCGCAGCCCCCAGACGTGGGAGACCTTGTACTCGCCGACCGGGTAGCGGTTTCCGGCGGGGTCGGTCCAGGTCTCGTCCTCGGCGGGCGAGATCACCGACCACGTCCAGGCCTTCGTGTTGGCCGGAAGCGCGAAGCCGTCGCCGTTCCAGACCGGCGGGCCCCAGCGCTTCGACCAGTTCCACAGCTGCGGGTGCTTGAGCGCGTTGTCCATCGTGAAGACGTTGCGGTCGCGATCGAGCCCGACCATCTCGTCGTCGTCGGCCGAGATCCCGCGCAGCTGTCCCTCGAGGCAGTCCGGAAGCGGCACCCGGCGCCAGCGCTCCTGCGATCCGCGCCGGCGCGCGAACAGCTCGCCGTCGGCGAGCGTGAACTCGTAGAGGCGGTTGTAGGTGGCGGTCCTGCCGCGCAGGTGGACGCGGCGGGGGAGGCTCCGCGGGCCCGCATCCCACGAGGTCGGGAGCGCCGCCGCCGGTCCGACGCGGACCGGGTCGGGGGTGTTCACGGTGCCGCCGGGGAGAAGCTCGCTGCAGCGATCGGTCGGCTCGGCGGCGGCGGTGGGCGCGAGGGCCGCGGCGGCGAAAAGAAGCGTGAGGGCCAGCGCCTTCCCGGAGTGCTTCCCGGGGTTTCTGGGGCGGATCACCGGCCGAACGTAGCACACACTGGTCGGACCAGTTCGGCCTTCACCCGTCGGATCACCCCGCGGCGAGCAGCTCGCGCGCGCAGCTCGCCGCCGCCTCGCCGTCGCGGGCGCGGATCGCCGTCCCGAAGGCGCGGATCGCCTCCGCCTCCGCGGGACGGACGGCGCCGGCCATCTCGGGCCGCGACGCCAGCGCCCGCAGCAGCGAGTTGAAGGCGAGCCGGTAGGCGAGGTTTCCGGACCCGACCACGACCGTGCGCCACATCGCCGCGTAGCGCTCCTCGAGCGCCGCGACGGGGCCGCCGACGTGCACGGCCGCCTCGCCGGCGAGCCGGTTGACCTCGGCCAGCTCCTCCTCGCCCGCCCGCTCGACGCATAGC
>CAZTGN010000096.1:0-5731 GCA_964613275.1 uncultured Conexibacter sp.
GGCAATCCCCCAGATGAAGCTGACGATCCGGTTGTGCTGCGCCGCGTTCACCCTCCGCCGGACACCCTATCCCGACCCGTCCAGCAGGCGGCGCAACGGCCACTCCACCTCGGACCCGTCCTCGACGTAGATGCCCTCGACGCCGAAGCGGCGGCGAATCTGCCCGGCGGCGTCCGCGGGTTGCAGGCGAGGCGTCCGCAGCATCGTCCCGAGAGCCTCGAGGAGGTCGGCCTGCTGCGCCTTCCTCTGATCCCATTCACGCTCCGGGTCCTCGTCCTCGGCCACGACGATGTCCCAGTCATACCGGGCGCCGCAGCCCGGACAGCGACGGATGAACAGCGGCTCGAGCAGCGCCGGATCGAGGAAGACCGCCTCGACCACGAGGTCGATCGAATACCCCTTCTCCCACTGGCTCAGGTTCCAGCCGCAGGCGTGGCAACCGCCGGCTTCCGTCTCGCGGATCGGGACGATGTCGTGGCCGTGGCGCCTCATGTCTTCGAAGTCGGAGCAAGCCGGTGCACCCTGACAGCGGCTCGCCCACCCGGGTTCGCCGACGCCGGCCCGGCTCCGCGGAACCGCGACAAGAGCTTCGGGTGTTCGGGTCGGCGGGCGAGCCGGGATCACGCTCCCGCGGTTCCGTCCGGCGGCACTCGTACCATCGAACAAGTGTTCGTTGCGAAAGCGCCATCAACCGGCTCCGGCCCGCCCGATCGGAGCTTCGTCCGGGCACCGGACAGCACCGACGTCGAGGAGATGCCGCTGCCCGAGGTCGAGCGTGAGATCTGCGAGCTCGCCGCGCACATCGCCGCAGCGACCTGCCGCTGGCTGACGCTCGCGGCCGAGTTCGACCGCCGGGGCGGCCACGAGCGGTTCGGCTTCGTCTCCTGCGCCTCCTGGCTCGCCTGGCGCTGCTCGATCACGCCCCGCGCGGCGCGCGAGCAGCTCCGGGTGGCTCGGTCGCTGCGCGATCTGCCCGGGATCAGGGCGGCGTTCGCGCGGGGGGCGCTGAGCTACTCGAAGGTCAGGGCGCTGACCCGGGTCGCCGAGCCGGAGATGGAGGCGGAGCTGCTGGCGCTCGCCGAGGACGCGACCGCCGCCCAGCTCGAGCGGCTGCTGCGCGGCTACCGGGGCGCGATCGCCGCCGATACGGCCGAGCGGACTCGGAGCCGCCGCCACCTGACGACCCGCTGGGAGGACGACGGCAGCCTGACGATCCGGGCGAGCCTGCCGCCGGAGGAGGGGGCGCTGTTCCTGCAGGGGCTCGGGTGCACCGGCGACGAGCTCCGCGGGGAGGCGGCAGGCGACCACGGGCGGGGATCACCCGAGCCGCCGGAGTCCGGCCCCGGGGCGGGCGCCGAGGACCCGCTCCACCCGCGGAGACGGCAACCGGATCGGCAGCCGGACCGCGCCGACGCTCTCGTCGCCCTCGCCGAGTCCGCGATCGCCCGGGGCGTCGCGGCGAGCCCGGGCGGCGAGCGCAACCAGGTCGTCGTCCACATCGACCTCGGCGCGCTCGTCTCCGCTGACGACACCGCCGCGGCGACGCTCGGCGAGGGCGTCGCGCTGCCGGCGGAGACGGCTCGACGGCTCGGCTGCGACGCGGCGATCGTGACCATGATCGAGCGCCACGGCGAACCGCTCTCGGTCGGTCGCAGGACCCGCTCGATCCCGCCGGCGCTGCGGCGCGCGCTGCAGGCTCGCGACCGCTGCTGCCGGTATCCCGGCTGCGATCACGACCGCTTCGTCGACGCCCATCACATCGAGCACTGGGCACACGGCGGCGCGACCTCGCTCGGCAACCTCGTGCTGCTCTGCCGACGCCATCACCGGCTGCTGCACGAGGGCGGGTTCACGCTCGCGGTCGAGCGCGGGGAGTTGACCTTCAGGACGCCCAACGGGCAGGTCGTCCATCCGGTTCCGGCGACGCCGATCGGCTCCGTCGCCGGCTGCGCGCGGAGCGGCCACGCCGGCATCGACGCCGAAGCGATCTCGCCGGGCTGTCGCGGGGAGCGGATCGACTACGACCTCGCCGTCCTCGCGCTGGCCGAACGGCGCGAGCGGCGCGCCGGCGCGCCGCAGCCGGCCTGAGCACCCGTCACCGTCGGTCGCGGACCGGAGCTCGGGCCTCCGTCAGCCGGTCGCCGTCCCGGCCGTCTCGAAGATGTCGCCGAAGACCTCCGTCTCCCGCTCGAGCAGGTCCCGGCGAACATCGCCCTCCTTGAGCGCCGTGTAGTCCCGGTACCCGTGAAAGCGCTCGGGCTCGAAGGCCTGCGTCCAGGCGTTGAAGAAGAGGTTCATCGTCGAGATCAGCTCATCGGCCGGCACCATTCCCGGAAGTTCCACCCGGTCGGCGTGGTGGGCGACCTTGTAGATCGTCCGGCCGAAGAAGCCGAAGCAGTCCAGGCCGAGCGCCTCGAAGTGGGGCTTGTAGTCGAAGATCAGCGGGAATACCGGCAGCAGCAGGGCGGTCCGCGCGGCTCGCTCCCGGCGGCTCGTCGTCACCTTCTCGGGGATCAGGCCCGCCTGCGCGTAGTTGCGCGGGAAGCCGACGTGGCGGGCCTCGTCCTGGTGGAAGACGCCGACCACGTGCTGCAGCGCCGGGTAGTCGGCGAACTGCGCGAAGATCGTCGTCGCGAAGCTCTCGATCACCACGTTCATCGCGAACAGCCGCCGGTAGGGGGACGCGGAAGCGACCTTCTCGAACAGGATGTAGGCGGAGTCGTAGATCGGCTTGTCGATCCCGAGCGTCTTCAGCAGGGCGCGGAGGACGATGAAGTGCTTGGCCTCCTCCATCGCCTGCATCGCCATGCCCAGCTTGGCCCCGGTTCCCTCGACGACCGAAACGAGGGTCGAGCTCGTGTAGAGGGCATAGGCCTCGCCGTGCCCGATCAGCGACATGAGCCAGCCGATCGCCTCACGCTCGGCGGGCGTGAAGGCGGCCTCGAAGTCGCGGCGGACCTCCTCGGAGGTGGCGATCTCCATCAGCCGGTCGACCTCGGCCACCTCGGCCTCGGCGGACGAGCCGGCCTTCTCGAGCTTCGAGGCGTCCTTGATACCCAGGTAGGGAGCCTGAATCTCGGCCTTCCAGAGGTTCCGCAGCGACTTCTCGTAGTTGCGCCCGATCAGGGTCTCGAGCTCGCTGCCGTGGAACGAGTACGAAGCGACGTCGTAGCCGGTCGGCGACTTGCGCTTCAGCCGGCGCGCCCAGCCCGGCTCGCGCGCCCTGTAGGCGCGCGCGACCAGCGGCGCCGCGGGCCGGAACACCCGCAACCCGAGACGCTGTCGCCGGGCCATGCGGTCGGAGGCGGAGGCTGCGTCCTGGCGGTCGTTCATGTCACGACTCCCTTCCCGCGCGATCGGTGAGATCCGAGGCGATCCGGTGATTGGAGCGACCATCTTAGCTGGCTGACCAGCCAGACCACGAACTTGTAGCTCACCGATCCGCTGTCGCGGGCTCGCCGGTCGCCAGCCGCCGCGCCGGTCCGCCGTGGCCTCCGCGCCGGTCCGCCGTGGCCGCGCCACCGGTCCGCCGTGGCCGCCAGGCCGGTCCGCCGTGGCCGCGCCGGTCCGCGCCCGCCGCGCCCCGGTCGGTCCCTAGCCGGTCGCGTAGAAGACGTTCTTGACGTCGGTGTAGTGCTCGAGCGCGTCGGGGCCGAGCTCGCGGCCGACGCCCGACTGCTTGAAGCCGCCGAACGGCGTCGAGACTCGGACCGAGGAGTTCGAGTTGATCGAGAGGACGCCGGCGTCGATCGCCCGGGCGACGCGGAGGGCACGGCCGCCGTCGCCGCACCAGATCGAGCCCGAGAGGCCGTAGATCGTGTCGTTGGCGAGCTCGATCGCCTCGGCCTCGCCGGAGAACGGGATCACGGCGGCAACCGGGCCGAAGATCTCCTCGCGCGCGGCGCGGACGTCGTTGGTGGTCGGCTCGAGGACGGTCGGGGGAAACCAGAAGCCGGGGCCCTCGGGGGCGCTGCCGCGGAAGGCGACCCGGGTCTCGGCGTCGAGGAAGGAGGCGACCGTCTCGCGGTGGGACGACGAGATCAGCGGGCCCATCTGCGTCGCCTCGTCGAGCGGGTCGCCGACGACCATCGACTTGACCGTGCGCTCGAGCGCCGCCATGAACTCGTCGACCGCCTCGCGCTCGACGAGGATCCGAGAGCGCGCGCAGCAGTCCTGGCCGGCGTTGCCGAAGACGGCGAACGGCGCGGCGGCGGCCGCGGCCTCGATGTCGGCGTCGGCGAAGACCAGGTTCGCCGACTTGCCGCCGAGCTCGAGCGTCACCCGCTTGATCGTCTGCGCCGCCCCGGCCGCGATGCCGCGGCCGACCTCGGTCGAGCCGGTGAACGCGATCTTGGCGACGTCGGGATGCTCGACGAGCCGCCGGCCGCAGACCGAGCCGGGGCCCGGCACGACGTTGAGGACCCCCTCCGGGATCCCGGCGTCGAGTGCAATCCGCTCGAGCTCGATCGCCGTCAGCGGGGTCAGCTCGGCGGGCTTGAGCACGACCGTGTTGCCGGCGGCGAGCGCCGGCGCCGTCTTCCAGGAGGTGATCACGAGCGGGAAGTTCCAGGGCACGATCAGCCCGACGACCCCGAGCGGCTCGCGGAAGGTCATGTCGACGCCGCCGCCGACCGGGATCGTCTGCCCGAGCAGGCGCTCGGGCGCCGCCGCGTAGTAGCGGAAGCACTCGGCCACCATCGCTATCTCGCCGCGGGCGTCGGCGATCGGCTTGCCGGCGTTGCGCGCCTCGAGCACGGCCAGGTCTGCCGCCCCCTCCTCGAGCGCGTCGGCGAGCCCGTGCAGGAGCTTCGAGCGCTCCCCGGGGGCGATCGCGCGCCAGCGCGGGAACGCGGCCTTGGCCCGGGCCACGGCCGCATCGACCTCCTCGGCCCCCGCGCGCGGGACCTGCGCCATCACCTCGGCGGTCGCGGGCTCGACTACCTCGATCATGCGATCGCGTCCTTGGCGGCCGCGACGAGCGACCCGATCACCCTCGACTCCATGTCCTCCTCAGGGTGCCAGAGTACGCCGAGCGCGTACCTGCGATCGGGCAGCTCGATCGCCTCGATCAGATCGTCGTCGGCGGAGCGGCCGCTGACCTCGAGGCCGCCGCCGAGCTCGCCGATGCCCTGATGGTGGTGCGACTTGACCGCTGCCCGCTCGGCGCCGGTCGCCCGCGCCGCGAGCGAGCCGGCCGTGATCGCGACCTCATGATCGCTGAACGTCCCGGGGACCTCGCGATGGCGGGCGCTGCCGCCGAGCCGGTCCGGCAGGTGCTGCTCGACGGTGCCGCCGCGGGCGACGTTGAGCATCTGCATGCCGCGGCAGATCCCGAGCGCGGGCCGATCCCGCTCGATCGCCCGCCGCAGCAGCGCGACCTCGAAGCGGTCCCGCTCCGGCCGGAATCCGGTCGTCTCCGGATCGGGCTCGGCGTCGTAGGTCGCCGGGTCGATGTCGGAGCCGCCGGCGAGGAGGAGCCCGTCGATCCGGTCGAGGATCAGGTCCGGGTCCGCGGTCGCCTCGGGATCGGGCGGCAGGATGACGGCCAGCCCGCCGGCGCGCTGCACCGCGCTCGCATAGGTCAGCGGCGCCAGCGCGACGACGACGTCCCAGGACGCCCAGCGCGCCCGCTCGACGGCGGCGGAGATGCCGATCAGTGGACGGCTCATCCAGGTCGAGGATGCAGCATGGCGCTCTCCCGCGCCGTCGTGGCGAGGTCGGGGGCGCGCCG
>CAZTGN010000096.1:5831-9161 GCA_964613275.1 uncultured Conexibacter sp.
GGCAAGGACGCAGGAGGCGAGGCGGCCGTGGGCCGTGAGCCGACGAGGACGCCGCCTGGCGCTCCCCCGGGCCGTCGTGGCGAGGTCGGGGGCGCGCCGGGCAAGGACGCAGGAGGCGAGGCGGCCGTGGGCCGTGAGCCGACGAGGACGCCGCATGGCGCGCTCCCGGCCCGTCACAGGCGTTCGAAGCCGCGGATGAGGTCGAAGTCCGTGACCGTCGCCTCGGCCGCCTCGATCTCGATCCGGGCGCGGTTCAGGTAGTGGTCGACCACCTCGTCGCCGAAGGCCTCGCGGGCGACCGCGCTGGCGCCGAACAGGTCGCGCGACTCGTAGAGGTTGGTCGGGACCCGCGGGGCGTCGGAGGTGTAGGCGTTGCCGGCGAGCGGCGGCTCGAGCGGCAGCTCGGCGTCGATCCCGTGCAGGCCGGCGGCGATCGTCGCGGCCAGCGCAAGGTAGGGGTTGATGTCGGCGCCGGGAAGGCGGTTCTCGACCCGCAGCCCCTCGCCGTGGCCGATGACCCGCATCGCACAGGTCCGGTTGTCGTTCCCCCAGGCGACCGCCGTCGGCGCGAACGAGCCCTCGACGAAGCGCTTGTAGGAGTTGACGTAGGGCGCGAACATCAGCGTCATCTCGCGCAGGCAGGCGAGCTGCCCGGCCACGAAGCGCTCGAACATCTGCCGGTCGGCGGCGAACCGGTTCGCGCCCGTCGCCGCGTCGGCGAGGGAGCAGTGGATGTGGCAGCTCGAGCCCTCGCGGTCGTTGAACTTCGCCATGAACGTGATCGACGAGCCCTCCTGGGAGGCGATCTCCTTGGCGCCGTTCTTGAAGATCGCGTGCTCGTCGGCGGTCCGCAGCGCGTCCGCGTAGCGGAAGTTGATCTCGTGCTGGCCGAGGTTGCACTCGCCCTTCGAGCTCTCGACGACGAGCCCAGCCCCCGCCATGCCGTTGCGGATCCGCCTGATCAGCGGCTCGATCCGGGCGGTGCCGAGCAGCGAGTAGTCGACGTTGTAGAGGTTGGCCGGCTCGAGGTCGCGGTACCCCTGCCGCCAGGCGTCCTCGTAGCCCGTCTCGAAGACGATGAACTCGAGCTCGGTGCCGGCGTTGGCGATCAGGCCGCGCTCGGCCAGGCGCTCGAGCTGGCGCCGCAGGATCTGCCGCGGCGAGGCGGCCACCGGCCGGCCGTCGGGCCACTCCAGATCGCCCATCAGCAGCACCGTCCCCTCGTGCCAGGGAATCGGCCGCAGCGTCGCGATGTCCGGCTTCATCTCGAAGTCGCCGTAGCCGGTCTCCCAGGACGCCATCTCGTAGCCGTCGACGGTGTTCATGTCGACGTCGACCGCGAGCAGGTAGTAGCAGCCCTCGGCGCCGCCCTCGGCGACGTGGTCGAGGAAGTGGGTCGCGGTCAGCCGCTTGCCCTGGAGGCGCCCCTCCATGTCGGCGATCGCGAGCAGCACGGTGTCGACCGTGCCGTCGGCGACCGCCTGCTTGAGCTCCTCCAGCTTCACCCGTGGATGCGGTCTATGCCGTCGGCGGCTCCGGCTCGTCCCCCCGGCCCTCGATCACGCGGCCGGTCTCGTCGGTCGCGACCTGGCGGATCGGGCCCTCGAACGTGTGCCGGGCGCTGATCAGCCACCAGAGCCCGACCGCGATGATCACGACGCCGACCGCGATCGGCGCGTAGTTGACGTACTTCCAGTCGAACTCGTCCATCCACGGCGCGCCCGCGGCTCCCTGCGGGAGGCTGAAGACGATCACGCAGATGATCACCCAGATGAACGCGACCGGGTTGACCCACTTGTACTTCCTGCCGAGCGTCCACGGTCCCGGCTCGAAGGCGTCGCCCATCCGCCAGCGCAGGTACGTCGGGATCACGTAGGCGAGGTAGAGGCCGATCACGGCGATCGAGACGACCGCGTAGAACGCGTACGTGTAGTTGTTCTCGTCGCCGATCAGGGCCGGCAGCGTGACGATCAGGGCGAGCAGGGCCATGAAGATCACCGCGAAGTGGGGAACCCGGTGGTGGTTCAACCGGGTCCAGAGCCGGTGGCCCGGGACGGCGCGGTCGCGCGAGAACGCGTAGCACATGCGCGAGGAGCTGGTCAGGCAGGCCATCCCGCAGAACAGCTGCCCGATCGTCGCGATCAGGATCACCATCTTCGCCGCCCAGGGATCGAGCGAGGTGTCGAAGATCGAAAGCGAGGAGCCGAGTCCCTGGTTGGTGACGATGCCGACCTTGGTCGCAGCGAAGGTGATCGCCAGGAGCACGATCCAGCCGATCGCGCCCGCCCAGAAGACCGAGCGCCAGACGCCCTTGGCGGCGCCGAGCGCCGCCCCCTTCGTCTCCTCGGAGATATGCGCCGAGGCGTCGTAGCCGGTCTGCGTGTACATCGTCAGCAGGAAGCCGAGCGGCAGCACGTAGAACCAGAAGCCGAGCCCGCTGGTCGAGCCGTCGAACAGCCCGGTGTTGTTGATCGTGTCGGTGAAGACGAAGTCGATGCTCTGATGCTGGTCGGGGACGATGATCAGGATCGCGATGATGATCGTGACGCCGAGCACGTGCCACCAGACGGAGATGTTGTTGAACATCGCCACCAACGGCGAGGAGTAGATGTTGATCAGCGAGTGGATGGCGAGGAACAGCGCGAACAGCCAGAAGGTCTCGCTGAGGACGTGGGCGTCGTCGCCGAAGTTGACGAACCCGAGGTCGAGGCCGTAGAGGCTGAGCAGGTAGTAGGCGAACTGGGCCGAGGCGTAGACGACCGAGGCGGTGACGCCGACGAGCCCGATCAGGTTGAACCAGCCCGTGAACCAGCCCCAGGTCTTGCCGCCGAGATCGGAGGCCCAGTAGTAGATGCCGCCCGCGGTCGGGTACTTGGAGACGAGCTCCGACATCGAGAAGGCCACGAAGAGGATGAGGCCGCAGATGATCGGCCAGCCCCACGAGATCGCGATCGGGCCGCCGCCGTTCCACGCGAACGCGTACGTCGTGAAGCACCCGGCGAGAACCGAGATGATCGTGAACGAGATCGCGAAGTTGGAGAACCCGCTCCACGCGCGATCGAGGGACTGCCTGTACCCCAGCTTCGCGAGTGTCGCCTCGTCGTCGTGCTGGGCCTCGTCGATTGCCGCCACTGACTCCCCTTCCGATGGCACCCTTGGACGACGGGACCCTATGCGGCGGCCCGGACGGCCGTCAAGCCCGATTTCTCGACGAGCGGCGCGGCCGGCCCCGCGACCGCCGGCTCGGCGGCCGGTGATCGGTCCCGGGAGGCCGCCGCCGATCGCGCGAGCCGATGTGCCGCTCAGTCGATCCCGAGGCGGTCGAGCAGG
>CAZTGN010000097.1:0-9102 GCA_964613275.1 uncultured Conexibacter sp.
GCGCTGGACGTCGGCCAGGGCGACGCGACGCTGCTCGAGCCGCCGGGTGGGGCGCCGATCCTCGTCGACGGCGGCCCGCCCGGCGAGGCGGCCGCGCTCGCGCTCGACCGCCTCGGGGTCGACCGCCTCGCCGCCGTCTTCCTCACCCACGACCAGCTCGACCATGCCGGCGGCCTCTTCGAGGTCTTCGCGACGCGCCCGGTCGACGCGCTCGTCCTGGCGGCGCCGGCGCCTCGCCTCGAAGCCGCCGCCCGCGCCGCCGGGGCCCGCGTCATCATCGCCGCCGAGGGCAGCGGCCTGCGCTTCGGACCGCTCCGCATCGACGTCCTCTGGCCGCCGCGCGAGGTGACCGCGGCGCCCGGAGCGGCCACCGACCCGAACGCCGCCTCGCTCGTGCTCGCTGCCCGCTACCGGTCCTGGGACGTGCTGCTGACCGGCGACGCCGAGGCCGAGGCGATCCACCTCGACCCCGGCCCGCTCGACGTCCTCAAGGTCGCCCACCACGGCAGCGACGACGCCGGCCTGGAAGCGCTCCTCGACCGCTCGGCGCCGCGCGTCGCGCTGATCGAGGTCGGGGCCGGAAATACCTACGGCCATCCCACCGATGCGACGCTCGCGGCGCTGGCCGAGCGCTCGATCTGCGTCCTCCGGACCGATCTCGACGGCGATTCGACGGTCGCGATCGGGTCCGGCGGGATCGCGGCGGAAACCGGCCGCGGGCCCGGGCTCGACGGTCGTCCCGGCTGCGCTCCGGCGCCGTGATCGGACCGCGCCCCGACGTAGACTCGCGGCCAGTGGCAGCCGAGATGCGACCCGCCTACCTGTTCGCCGGCGACGATGCGGCGAAGCTCGCGGCGACGCTGGGCCGGCTGCGCGCGCGGGCGGAGGGCGAGGGCGGCCCGGGGGCGCTCGAGGACTTCAGCGGTACGCCCGGCGCCGCGCCGGACGCCGACGGCCTGATCGGCTCCATCCCGGCGCTCTCGCTGACCGCCGAGCGCCGCTACCTGCTCGCCGATGGCGCGGAGCGCTGGAGGAAGCCCGACGTCGAGGCCGTCGCCGCCGCGCTCGGCGCCGTCCCGGCGGACGTGACCGTCGTCCTCGTCGCCCGCGGCAAGGCGCCGAAGCCGCTCGTGGACGCGGTCGAGGCTGCGGGGGGCGAGGTCCGGGCCTTCGCCGCCCCGAGCAGGCGTGACCTTCCCGGCTGGCTCGTCGCCGGAGCCCGCGAGCGCCGCTTCGCGCTGGCGCCGCAGGCTGCGCGGGCGCTGATCGCCCGTCTCGGAACCTCGACCGAGCGCCTCGCGGTCGAGCTCGACCGGCTCGCGACCTGGGCCGGCGAGGGTGGGGACGTCGGGGTCGTCGAAGTCGAGCGGATGACCGCCGACACGTCGGAGCTTCGCGGCTGGGCGCTCGCCGACGCGATCGTCGCCCGCGAGCGCGAGCGCGCCATCGCCGTCGCCGAGGAGCTGATCGTCCAGGGCGAGGCGATTCCAGCCCTGGTCGGCGGCATGGCCAACCGCCTCCGCAGCGCCTACGAGGCGGCGTCCGCGCTCGAGGCCGGCGTCCCCGCGGCGAAGATCGAGGCTGCATTGCCGATGAAGCCGTACCCGGCGAAGATGCTCGTCCGCTCCGTTCAGGGCGTCGACGCCACCGAGCTGTCGGCGGCGATCGGCGCGATAGCCGATCTCGAGTGGTGGACGCGGGGGGGCTCCGACTACGACGACGACGTCGCCCTCACGCTCGCGGTCTCGCGTGCCGCCGGGGCGGCCGTCGGGTGATCGCGATCGCCCTCGGCCTAGGCGTCGCTTCCGGCGAGGATCCGCGCCGCCCGCGCCTTCTTGCGGGCGCCGGTCTTCGCGTGCAAGGCCCCCTTCTGGACGGCCTTGTCGATCCGCGAGACGAGCGCGCGATGCTCCGCGCCGGCGGCGTCTGCATCGTCGGCCGCGATCGCGTCCTCGAGGCGGCGGAAGTGCGTCTTGACGGCGCCGGTGAGACGCCGGTTCTCGCCGCGCTCCCGCTCCGAGCGCAGGTTCCGCTTCTTCTGTGAGGCGATGTTGGCCATCGGCGGCCGCACACTGTAGCGACTGATGGGCGATCCAAGCGAAACCCCGGAGCTGCCGCCGCTGCCGGAGCGGGCGCGGCGCTTTCAGCCCGCCTACGCGGTCGATTCGATCGACGAGGAGTTCGCGGGATCGGCGCTCGGCGCCGAGCCGGCGGCGCAGGATCGCCGGATCGGGCGCTCGACGGCGTTCTTCAGCATCGCCACCGGCGCCTCGCGCGTCGCCGGCCTCGTCCGCGAGATCATCGCCGCCGGGTACTTCGGCGTCGGTCCGGCGATGTCGGCCTTCACGATCGCCTTCCAGATCCCGAACCTCGTCCGCAGCCTGTTCGCCGACGCGGCATTGCAGGGCGCGTTCGTGCCCGTCTTCACCGAGCAGCTCGAGGCCGGCAACAAGCGCCAGGCGTTCCGGCTCGCCTCGACGCTGATCTTCCTGATCACCGCCGTGCTCGGCCTGATCACGGCGCTGTTCATCCTCGTCGCCCCGCTGCTGATCCCGGCCCTGGTTCCGAGCCTCGACGAGGCGATCCAGGATCTGACCGTGGCGCTCTCGCAGCTCCTCTTCCCGATCCTGGTCATGCTCGGGATCTCCGGGGTCGTCGTCGGCGTCCTCAACAGCTACAACCGCTTCGCCGTCTTCGCGATCGCGCCGCTGTTCTGGAACCTCGCGATCATCGCCGTCCTCGTCGCGCTCTCGCCGCTCTTCACCGGCGACGACCGGATCTACGCCTACGCGATCGGCGTCCTCGTCGGCACCGCCCTGCAGCTCGCGATGGTCTCCTGGGACCTCCGCAACACGCCGTTCCGGCTCCTCCGGGTCTTCGAGTGGCGCGGCGACCTCGTCAAGAAGGTGCTGCTCCTGATGCTGCCGGTGACGATCAGCCTGGGCCTGATCAACGTCAACCTCGTCATCAACAGCCTCGTCGGCGCGCTCGTGCCCGGAACCCTCGCCGGCACCGGCCTGCCGCTCGCCGAGTACGCCCCGGCCGCGATCGACAAGGCGTTCCGCGTCTACATGCTGCCGCAGGGGATGTTCTCGGTCGCGGTGGCGACGGTGATCTTCCCGACCCTGTCGCGGTTCGCCGCCCGCCGCGACTTCGGCGACCTGCGGCGCACGATGGCGAACGGGATGCGGATGATCCTGCTCGTCCTCGTCCCCGCCGCGGCGGCGATCCTCGTCCTCTCCGAGCCGATGATCCGGCTCGTCTACCAGCGCGGCGAGTTCTCGCCCGAGCAGACGCCGCTCGTCGCCACGGCGCTTTTCTGGTTCGCCTTCTCGCTCCCCTTCAACGGGCTCTTCCTGATCCTCACGAGGACGTTCTTCAGCCTCCAGCGGCCCTGGACCCCGACCTGGATCGCGGCGCTCAACCTGGCGATCACGGCCGGCGCCGCGCTCGCCTTCTACGAGCCGTTCGGGGTCGGCGGGATCGTCGCCGCGACGGCGATCGCCACCGCGGTCAGCGTCGGCGCCCAGGTCGCCGTCCTCCGCCGACCGCTCGGCGGGATCGAGTTCCCGAGGCTGCTCGACGCGGCCGCCCGGATCACGGTGGCCTCGGCGGCCCTCGCCGGCGTCTCCTGGCTCGTCTGGGACCAGCTCGACGCGGCGCTCGGTCGCGGCACGGTGGCGCAGATCGTCTCGCTCGGCACGGCGCTCGCCGCCGGCGGCCTCGTCTACCTCGGCGCCGTCCTCGCCCTCCGGGTCCCCGAGGCCCGCCAGCTCCTCGCGGTCGCCCGGCGCTAGGCGACCGATCCCGGACCCCCGCGCGCACACGTTCCCGGGCTCGAGCTCGGCGTGCTCGCGCCCGGGCTCGGAGCCGATCGCCGCGGGCTCTACCCTTGCGCCCCGGCCCATGGAGACGATCCGCAACTTCTCGATCATCGCCCACATCGACCACGGGAAGTCGACCCTGGCCGATCGCATCCTCGAGCTCACCGGCGCCGTCGACGCGCGCGAGATGCGCTCGCAGGTGCTCGACTCGATGGACCTCGAGCGCGAGCGCGGGATCACGATCAAGGCGCAGGCGGTCCGGGTCGAGTACGCCGCCGCGGACGGCGAGACCTACCACCTGCACCTGATCGACACGCCCGGGCACGTCGACTTCTCCTACGAGGTGTCGCGCAGCCTCGCCGCCTGCGAGGGCGCGCTGCTCGTCGTCGACGCCGCCCAGGGGGTCGAGGCGCAGACCGTCGCCAACACCTACGCGGCCGTCGAGGCCGGGCTCGAGCTGATCCCGGTGCTGAACAAGGTCGACCTCCCCGGCGCCGAGCCCGACCGGGTCGCGGCCGAGGTCGCCGACCTGCTTGGCACCGACCCCGCCGACGCGCTCAGGATCTCGGCGAAGACGGGCGCCGGGGTCGGCGAGGTGCTCGAGGCGATCGTCGCCCGCGTCCCGCCGCCGAGCGGCGATCCGGAGGCGCCGGCGCGGGCGCTGATCTTCGACTCCGAGTTCGACCAGTACCGCGGCGTCGTCGCCTACGTGCGGATGATCGACGGCCGCTTCCGCTCCGGCGAGCCGATCCTCGCGATGCAGAACGGGACCGAGGCCGACCTCGACGAGATCGGCTTCTTCCGCCCCGCGACGACGCCGGTCGGGGCGATGGAGGCGGGCGAGGTCGGCTACGTGATCACCGGCATCAAGGACGTCGCACGCCTCCGGGTCGGCGACACGCTGACCGACCGCGAGCGACCCGCCGCCGAGCCGCTGGCCGGCTACCGCGAGGTCCAGCCGGTCGTCTTCTGCGGGCTCTTCCCGATCGATACCGACCGCTACGAGGACCTTCGCGACGCGCTCGAGAAGCTCGCCCTCAACGACGCGGCGCTCTCCTGGGAGCCGGAGACATCGGAGGCACTCGGCTTCGGCTTCCGCTGCGGCTTCCTCGGGCTGCTGCACATGGACATCGTCCGCGAGCGGCTCGAGCGCGAGTACGACCTCGACCTGCTCGCGACGACGCCGAACGTCAGCTACGCCGTCACCATGACCAGCGGCGAGGAGCTCGCGGTCCACAGCCCCACCGGCCTGCCCGACCCGGGTTCGATCGACTCGATCTCCGAGCCCTACATCCGGGCTTCGCTGATCTGCCCGAAGCAGTACGTCGGCGCGGTCATGGAGGTCTGCCAGGCGCGCCGCGGCACCCACGTCGACATGCACTACCTGAGCCCCGAGCGCGTCCAGCTCCGCTACGACCTGCCGCTCGGCGAGATCGTCCTCGACTTCTACGACGCGCTCAAGTCCGCGACCCGCGGCTACGCCTCGTTCGACTACGAGCCGCTGGAGGACCGGCCCGGCGACCTCGTCAAGCTCGACGTCCTGCTCGCCGGCGAGCCGGTGGACGCGCTGTCGATCATCTGCCACCGCGACAAGGCCTACGAGCAGGGCAAGGTGCTGGTCGCGCGGCTGCGCAAGACGATCCCTCGGCAGCAGTTCGACGTCCCCGTCCAGGCCGCGATCGGGTCGCGGGTGCTGGCGCGCGAGACGGTGAAGGCGGTCCGCAAGGACGTCACGGCGAAGCTCTACGGCGGTGACGTGACGCGGAAGCGGAAGCTGCTCGAGAAGCAGAAGAAGGGCAAGAAGCGGATGAAGCAGGTGGGCTCGGTGGAGGTCCCGCAGGAGGCGTTCCTCTCGGTCCTGACCCTCGGCGACGACGACTGACGCGTTGCCGGCCGCGGCGGGGCCGCCGCAATCCCCTGCCCACGCAACGCAACTTGCGGCACCGGCCGCCGCACGGGCCTAGCCTGGATCGGGTGGCGAAGCTCTTGCCACTGCTCCTGGTCGGGCTCGCGGTCGCCGCGGCGGTCGCGCTGTTCGCGCGGCCGGGAACGTTGCTCAGCATCAGCGACCGGGCGCTGGCGACGTCGATCGCGCGCGACGCGGGCAGCGCGACGGGGGGCTGCCACCACCGGCGCGAGGCCTGGTTCTGCACCGACGGGGACTCCCGCATGTACCGGGCCGTCGTCGGCGACTTCGGATGCTGGGAGGCGGTCAAGGTCGATGCCGGCGGCCGGGTCGTCTCGCTGGACCCGCTATCGGGCTGCGTCAACCTCCCGGACCTGCTCGCGATCGGCCGCTGAGCGCCGGCGCGTCCGTTGCGGCGCCCGCGGTCGGGCCTATGATCGGCATCGATGCGACGGAGAACCCCGGGGCAGACGCGCCGGCCGGGGCGGTGACGCCTTGGAATCGGGCTCGCTAGCGGAGCCGCGCGACGAGCCGCGCGCCGAGCGGGCGGCGCGCGCCGCCGGCCGTCACGCCCGGCGCCGCAACGCCCTCGTCGGCCTCGGCGCCTACCTCGTCGCCACCGTCCTCCTGTTCGCCTTCACGGGCGTCCTCGTCGCCCGCGAGTCGATCTTCCTCTGGCTCCTCGTCGGCCTGCTGGCGGTGTCGTTCGCCGACGTCCGCGGCTTCGCGCGCGGCGTGATCTTCGACTGGCTGCCCTTCTACCTGATCCTCGTCGCCTACGACCTGCTGCGCGGCTACGTCGGCGCCAACCCCCTCTTCCCGCCCTACTTCCTGCCCCAGATCGACGCCGACCGGCTCCTCTTCGGCGGCTCGGTGCCGACCGTCTGGCTGCAGGAGCGGCTCTACCAGGTCGGGGACCTGCCCTGGTACGACGTCGTCTCGTGGGCGATCTACATGACCCACTACTTCGCGGTGTTCGTCGCCGCCGCCTACCTGTGGCGGGTCAGCCGCCTGCGCTTTCTCGAGTTCAGGGCGATGGTCATCACCCTCTCCATCGCCGCCTTCGCCACCTACGCGCTGGTGCCGGCGGCGCCGCCGTGGATGGCCAACGACCAGCACCTGATCGGCGAGGTCGCGCGGATCCCCGGCAGCGTCTGGGCCGAGCTCGGCATCGCTCCTGCCGCATCGATCTGGGACAAGGGCACCTCGCTCTACAACCCGGTCGCGGCGCTGCCGTCGCTCCACGCCGCCTGCCCGATGCTGCTCCTCTGCTTCTTCTGGCGCAGCGGGGTCGTCGTCCGCGGGCTCGCCGCCGCCTACGTGCTGGCGATGGGGTGGACGCTCGTCTACGGCGGCGAGCACTACGTCTTCGACGTCCTGCTCGGCTGGGCCTACGCGGTCGCCGTCTACCTCTCCGTGCGCTGGATCCGGAGGCGGATCGGCGAGCGCCGGGCCAAGGCGCGCGTGGCCTCCGGCGCCGAGCCCGCGGCAGCTCGGGGCTCACCGGCCGCGACCTGAGGGCGCCGCGAGCGCTGCCGGTGCGGGGTCCATCCGCCCGTGCCGCCCGGGCAATAGGATCGCCGGGTTCCGGCGTTCGCGAGAGGAGGAGGGTCCGGCGATGAGGATGAAGGCAGCGGTGCTCGAGGAGTTCGGTGAGCCCCTCGTCGTGCAGGACGTGGAGCTGGCCGACCCGCGGCATGGTGAGGTCCTCGTCCGCCTCGTCGCCTGCGGCGTCTGCCACACCGACCTCTACACGGCCTCCGGTGTGGATCCGTCGGGGTACGCGCCCGCGGTTCTCGGGCACGAGGGCGCCGGGGTCGTCGAGCGGGTCGGCGAGGGCGTCACCTCGGTCGCGGAGGGCGACCACGTCGTCACCCTGTTCTCGCCGCAATGCGGCGAGTGCGTCCACTGCCGCGACCCGCGGACGAACCTCTGCCTGGCGATCCGCGAGGAGCAGAACCTCGGCCACCTCCCGGACGGGACCGTCCGCCTGAGCCGACCCGACGGCGGCGAGGAGATCCGCCACTTCATGGGCACCTCGACCTTCGCCGAGTACACGGTGATGCCCGAGATCGCGCTCGCGAAGATCGACCCGGAGGCCCCGCTCGACGCCGCCTGCCTGTTCGCCTGCGGGCTCTCGACCGGGATCGGCGCCGCGATGAACACCGCCAAGGTCGAGCCGGGCACGACCTGCGTCGTCTTCGGCGCCGGCATGGTCGGCCTCGGCGCGGTCGCCGGATGCCGCCTCCGGGGGGCCGAGCGGATCGTCTGCATCGACCTCTCCGAGGACCGCCTCGATCTCGCCCGCGGTCAGGGCGCGACCGACGTGATGACCGCGGACGGGTCGACGGTCGAGCGGATCCTCGAGATGACCGACGGGTTCGGCGCCGACTACACGTTCGAGGCCACCGGCAACGTGAAGGTGATGCAGCAGGCGGTCGAGGCCGCCCGGATGGCGTGGGGCCTGTGCACCGTTGCGGGAGTCGCCGGCAAGGGGGAGACGCTCGACGTGATCCCGCGCTGGCTGATCACCGGCCGCCGCATCGCCGGGTCGTCCTTCGGCGGCGTCAAGGGCCGCGAGGGCGTCCCGAAGCTCGTCGACCTCTACATGCAGGGGGAGATCGACGTCGACCCGTTCATCTCCCACCGCATCACCCTCGACGAGGTCAACCGCGGCTTCGAGCTGATGAAGGCCCAGGACGGCATCCGCAGCGTGATCGAGCTCTGATCAGGCTCCACCGGCTCGCGCCGGTCCGGCCGGGCGTCGGCAGCGTCGATCGTCGAGCGGTGGCCGGTCGGGCGTCGACCGGCACGTCTCCGGGGACTGTTCCCGGTTGCGTGCCACCCGTCTCCGCCCGGGCCTGGGCGACCTTTCCCAGGCGCCGGCGGCCCGGGCGCGAGCCGACGCCGACCGACGACCCGCTCGGGCCCGCGTCGTCTCCCGCGGCCCGATAGCTTCCCGGCATGATCCTGCAGCGGGTCGAGCAGTCGGAGTGGTTGTCGAACGCCTACCTCGTGGTTGACGAGATCGGCGGCACCGGCGTGCTCGTCGACTCCAACCTGGCGACCGACCCGCTCTGCGAGCGGGCCGAGCGCGAGGGGACGACGATCACCCACGTCCTGCTCACCCACCATCACCACGACCACGTAGTCGGCGTCGAGGAGCTCGCCGAGCGGTTCGGCGGCGTTCCCGTCCTCGCCCACCCGCTCTGCAAGGAGCTCGTCGGCGCCGCGGTCACCGGGACGATCGACCACGGCGACGTGCTCGAGACCGGCGGCCTCGAGATCGAGGCGATCCACACGCCCGGACACTGCGGCGACCACCTGGCGCTGCGCATCAACGACGACGACTGCCTGACCGCCGACGTCATC
>CAZTGN010000098.1:0-1780 GCA_964613275.1 uncultured Conexibacter sp.
CGCGCCACGACGGCGCCCGAGCCGGGCCGCCGCGGCGCCGGCGCCGAGCGCAGCGGCGGCCGCGCCGGGGAACGAGAAGCCGTAGCCGCCGAGCGCCGCCGCCGCCCCGGCGATCGGCGCCCCGATCCCGACGCCGACGTCGAAGCAGGCGGTGAAGGTGCCCATCGCGACGCCCCGCCGCTGCGGTGCGACCCGCTCCATCACGACCAGGACGAGGCTCGGGAACATCAGCGAGAACGCGGCGCCGACGGCGATCGCGCCGGCCACGGCCGTCTCGATGCTCGTCGCGAGCGCGATCAGGGCCAGCCCGACCGCCTCGATCAGGCCGGCGCCGAGCGCGCAGCGTGCGCCGCCGAAGCGGTCCGGCATCCAGCCGAGCAGGATCCGCGCCGCCACCACGGTGATCGCGAATGCCGTGAAGATCGTCGCGCCGTGCTCGATCCCGCGGGCGTCGAGGTGGAGGACGATGAACCCGGCGAGGGCCGCGAAGCCGAACGTCGCCAGCGTCATCGTCAGCCCGGGCCCGAGCGCCTCCGGAGCGAAGAGCCGGGCGCGGGGCGTCGCCCCGGGGTCGGGCTCGGGCCGTGACGGCGCCGGGATCCGGGCCGCGACGATCGCGGCGAGCAGCGGCGCCGCGGCCGCCAGCCCCCAGACCGCCTCGTAGCCGGCGGCCCGGTGCAGGAGGTCGCCGATCGGCGGGCCGAGGGAGAGCCCGCCCCAGATCGCCAGCCCGTAGAGGCCGATGATCCGGCCGCGTCGCGCCGGGTCGGAGATGTCCACCACCCAGGCCGAGCTCGCCGTGTAGACGACACCCTCGCCGGCGCCGAGGATCAGGCGGGCGACGATCAGGCCGGCGACGCCGAGCGGGGCGAAGTAGAGGAGGCTCGCGACCACCGTGATGATGGCGCCGGCGATGACGACGGGCTTGCGGCCGCGGACGTCGGCCACCGTCCCGGCCAGGGGTCGGCAGGCGAGCCCGGTCAGCGCGTAGGCGCCGGTGACGATGCCGACCGCCAGATCGGACGAGCCGATCGGCCCCTTCACGTATTGCGGCAGGATCGGCAGCGTCGCGCCGATGCTGAGCAGCATCAGCAGGGTCACCGCGAAGAGCGCGGCGAACGTCCCCCCGAGCGGCGCCCGCCCCGCCGCGAGGCCCCGCGCGGCGTCGGTCGCCGGTGACGCCGGCGCGGCGGCGGCGGTCGGGCTCACGATCCTCTGCCCGCGCGCAGCTCGGCGCGCCTGATCTTGCCGCTCGCGGTCTTCGGCAGCGACTCGGCGAACTCGACGATCCGCGGGTACTTGTAGGGGGCCGTCTGCCGCCTGACGTGCTCCTGCAGCTCCCGGGCGAGCTTCGCACCGGGATCGCCCGAGCGGAGGACGACGATCGCCCGCACGATCGCGCCGCGCTCGGCGTCGGGCGCTGCCACCGCGGCGGCCTCGGAGACGGCCGGGTGGGAGACGAGCGCCGACTCGACCTCGAACGGGCCGATCCGGTAGCCGGAGGAGATGATCACGTCGTCGTCGCGGCCCTCGAACCAGAGGTAGCCGTCGTCGTCCTCGCGCACGAGATCGCCGGTGCGCCACCACTCCTCCGCGTACGGCTCGGAGCCGATGTAGTGGGAGAAGAAGGTCGGGCAGCTCGCGGTCCGGAGCAGCAGCTCGCCGCCCTCGATCCGCAGCTCGATGCCGGGCAGCGCCTTCCCCATCGACCCGTCGCGGACCTCGATGCCGTCGATGGCGCCGGTCAGCGCGCCGGGCTCAGTCTGCCCGTAGCCGTCGT
>CAZTGN010000098.1:1790-9035 GCA_964613275.1 uncultured Conexibacter sp.
CTCGGTCCGCTTCGCCAGCATCCTGTACTCGGTCGGCGCCTGACAGAGGACGTTGATCCGCTCGCGCTCGCAGATCGCGAGCCGCTCGTCGGGCTCGAAGCGGCCCTCGCGCAGGTAGGCGGCGGCGCCGGCGAGCCAGGGCGCGATGAAGGCGTTGCGGGCCGACTTCGACCAGCCGCTCGCCGCCGTGCACCAGGCGAGCTCGCCGGGGCGGGCCCCGAACCAGTGCTCGGCCTGCAGGCGCTGGCCGAGCAGGTAGCGCTGCGTGTGCACGGCGCCCCGCGCCGCGCCGGTCGTCCCCGAGCTGAAGACGATCAGGGCGGGGTCTCGAGGGTCGAGGTCGGCGGGCGCGGCCGGCGGCGCCTGCGGGCGCTCCTCGTCGAGCACCGCCTGGATCTCGCCGAGATCGAGGTAATCGAGCCCCTCCGGCAGCTCGGCGAGGAGCCGGTCCTCGCCGAGCGCCATCACGGGGCCGGCGACGGCGACGCGGTGGGCGAGGTCGGAGCGGCGGAGCTGGGTGTTGCAGGGCAGCGCCACGGCGCCGATCCGGAAGCAGGCGAGCATCGCCAGCACCCACTCGGCGCGGTTGCCGATCAGCGTCATGACGACGTCGCCGCGGCCGACCCCACGGGCCTCCAGCGCCCCGGCGAGGCCCGCGGACCGCGCCGCGACCTCGCCGAAGCCCCACTCGCGCCGCGCGCCCGACTCCTCGACGGTGACCATCGCGATCCGCGCCGCCGGGAAGGCGTCGAGCACGTCCTCGCTGAAGTTCATCGGCCGCGCACGGTAGCGGGCCGGCCGTGGGCGCCGGTCAGCTCTCGTAGAGCTTGACGATCCGGATCGTGCCCGCCGGCGCCGCATCGACGCAGAGGTTGCAGAGCACGCACTCGTCGAGGTTCTCGGCGACGAGGCCGACACGGCCGCCCTCGGCCGTGAAGATGTCGACCGGGCAGACCTCGGCGAGCTTCGCGGCGAGGTCGGCGTCGGCGGCGATCGAGTCGTCGACCTCGACGTCGATGAAGATGCCGTGCAGCTCGTCGCTCATCACTTGCCTCCGGCGAGCGCTTCCTTGACGCGGTCGGGGATCTCGTCGATCCGCTCGACGACCGGGATGCCGGCGGCCTCGAGGCGGGCGATCTTCTCGGTCGCCGAGTCCTCGACGCCCTCGACGATCGTGCCGGCGTGGCCGAAGCTCATCCCCTGCATCTCCTCGTCGTCCATGAACCGGCCCGCCATGAAGGCGACGATCGGCATCGTCGAGCCGGCCGCCTCCCGCCACTCGACGAGCTCGGCCTCCATCCGGCCGCCGGGCTCGGTGTAGATGACGATCGCCTCGGTCTGCGGGTCCTCCTCGAACAGCGGCATCAGCTCGGCGTAGGTCGAGCCGATGATCGCGTCGCCGCCGATCGAGATCGCGGTCGAGACGCCGAGGTCGGCGGCGGTCAGGGTCGAGGAGATCTCGGTCGTCATGCCGCCGGAGCGGCTCATCACGCCGACCGGGCCGGGGACGTAGGCCTTGGCGGCATCCTTGGCGGGCCCGCCGATGCCGCCCATCTTGGCGACGCCGGGGGCGATCAGGCCGAGGCAGTTGGGGCCGATGATCCGCGCCCCGCGCTCGTTCGCGAGCTCGACCATCTCGGCGACGTCGCGGCGCGGGATCCGCTCGGTGACGACGACGATCAGCCCGATGCCGTTCTCGATCGCCTCCATCACGGCGTCCTTGGTGAAGGCGGGGGGGACGGTGGCGACGGCGCCGTCGATCGGCTCGCCGTGGTGGGCGACGGCCTGCTCGACCGTGTCGAAGACGGGCACGCCGTGGACCTCGCGGCCCTTGCGGCCGGGGGTGACGCCGGCGACGATCCGCGATCCGAAGTCGAGGCACTCGCGGGTCAGGTTGACCGCCTCGCGCCCGGTGATCCCCTGGACGAGGAAGGTGAAGTCGGGGTCGAGGAGGACGCTCATCCCTGCACCTTCTCCACCGCCATCCCGGCCGCCTCCCACATCGAGACCGAGCGGTCGACGTACTCGACCCCGTACTTGTCGAGGATCTTGTAGCCCTCGTCCTCCCAGGCGCCCGGGATCCGGAAGATCGCGATCGTTTCGGCCGGGTCCCTGTCGAGCTCGAGGCAGGCCTTGATGACGCCGCGGGCGACGATGTCGACGCGGGTGTTGGAGACGATCGACATCATCACCGCGATCTTGTCGACGCCGTCCTTCTGCAGGACCTGCTTGGCGAGGCCGCACGACTTGGCCACCGACGGGTTGCCGCCGATCTCGGCGTAGTTGGCCGGCTTGCCGCCCTGGCTGCGGACCGCGTCGGTGAGCGTCAGCGAGCCGCCCCCGGCGCCGATCACGAGGCCGAGGTTGCCGTTGAATCCGTGGTCCTTCCCCTGGATCACGCCGCGGTGGTCGGCGGCGTCGATCGCCTTCACGTTGCGCTCGAACTCGCTCGGCTCGTAGAGCTCGCGGGGCTCGTCGAGGTCGACGCCGATCGCGCCGAGCAGCTCCCTGTGGCGGCCGACCGCCTCGTCCTCCATCTCCATGTGGGCGTCGAGGGCGACGAAGGAGCCGTCGGCGAGCCGCGCCAGCGGATTGATCTCGGCCAGGGTCATGTCGCAGTCGCGCTGCAGGCGCGCGAGCGCCGCCAGGACCCGGCTCGCGCGGCCGAGCTCCGATCCGGTCATCCCGCAGCGCGCGACCGCCTCCTTCGCCCGGAAGTCGGCGATCGGATGCAGGTTGGAGAGGTGGACGCGGCCGATGTGGTCGGGGTGCTCGGCGGCGACCTGCTCGATGTCGATCCCGCCCATGTCGCTGAACAGCAGCATCGGCCGCTTCGCGCGTCCGTCCCAGAGGACGGCGGCGTAGTACTCCTGCTCGACCTCGGCCTTCGGGTCGACGAGGACGCCGACCGGCATGTGGCCGCCGATCTCGAGCGCGAGGATCGCGGCGGCGTGCTCGGCCGCCTCGTCGGCGGTGTCGGCGAACCTGACCCCGCCGGCCTTCATCCGCCCGCCGGTCAGGACCTGGGACTTGACGACGACGGGGCCGCCGATCGAGGCGGCGGCGGCGCGGGCCTCCTCGGGGGACGTGCAGAAGCCGTAGTCGGTGACCGGGATCCCGGCCCGCTCGACGATGCGGCGTGATTCGTACTCGTAGAAGCGCATTTGCTGGAGCCGCCCGGCCGTCGCCGAGCGCCGCGGAACCCTAGCGGCTCGGCCCCGAACGGCGGCTCGCCGCCGCGCATCGGTAGCGACTCGCGGCGGGCCTCGGTAGCCGCCACCGCGGCGGGCCCGGTCGCGATACGGCAGAATGGATCAAGAGCGACCGCTGCCGCATGCCCCCTGCCGACTGCGGGTGGCCACGATTCGCGCAGCATCCCCAGATAGGAGTTGATCCAGTCCACGATGACCGATGCCACCGCCGCGCCCGAGGCGCCCACCAGCAACCAGGCCCTGACGAGCTGGGTCGACGAGATCGCCCAGCTCACCAAGCCGAAGGCGATCCATTGGTGCGACGGCTCCGCGGAGGAGTACGACCGGCTCTGCGGGCAGCTGGTCGAGGCCGGCACGTTCCGGCGCCTGTCCGATGCCAAGCGCCCGAGCTCGTATCTGGCCTGGTCCGATCCCTCCGACGTGGCCCGCGTCGAGGACCGGACGTTCATCTGCTCCGAGACCGAGTCCGAGGCCGGCCCGAACAACAACTGGCGCGAGCCGGGGGAGATGAAGGCGGAGATGCGCGAGCTCTTCGACGGCGCGATGGCGGGGCGGGTCATGTACGTCGTCCCGTTCTCGATGGGGCCGCTCGGCTCCGACAAGTCGCAGATCGGCGTCCAGGTGACCGATTCGCCCTACGTGGTCGTCTCGATGCGGATCATGACCCGGATGGGGCAGAAGGCGCTCGATGACCTGGGCGGCGACGGCGAGTTCGTTCCCTGCGTCCACTCGGTCGGCGATCCCCTCGCCGAGGGCGATGAGGACACCGCCTGGCCGACGAACGCGGAGACGAAGTACATCGTGCACTTCCCCGCCACCCGCGAGATCTGGTCCTACGGATCGGGCTACGGCGGCAACGCGCTGCTCGGCAAGAAGTGCCTGGCGTTGCGGATCGCCTCGGTGATGGCCCGCGACGAGGGCTGGATGGCCGAGCACATGCTGATCCTGAAGCTGACCTCGCCCGAGGGCGCCGTCAAGTACGTGACCGGGGCCTTCCCGTCGGCCTGCGGCAAGACCAACCTGGCGATGATGATCCCCTCGCTCGAGGGCTGGAAGGTCGAGACGATCGGCGACGACATCGCCTGGATGAAGTTCGGCGACGACGGCAGGCTCTACGCGATCAACCCGGAAGCGGGCTTCTTCGGCGTCGCCCCGGGGACCAGCGTCGCCACCAACCCGAACGCGATGAAGGCGGTCGAGCGCGACACGATCTTCACCAACTGCGCGCTCACCGACGACGGTGACATCTGGTGGGAGGGGATGACGAAGGAGCCGCCCGGCCACCTGATCGACTGGCACGGCGAGGACTGGGCCCCGGGCGCCGAGAGGACCGCCGCCCATCCGAACGCGCGCTTCACGGTGTCGGCCTCGCAGGCGCCCTCGATGGCGCCGGAGTGGGAGGACCCCGAGGGCGTCCCGATCGACGCGTTCCTGTTCGGCGGCCGCCGCGGCAGCGTCGTCCCGCTCGTCCGCGAGGCGTTCGACTGGGAGCACGGCGTCTTCCTCGGGATGACGATGTCCTCGGAGATGACCGCGGCCGCGTTCGGCTCCGTCGGACAGCTCCGCTTCGACCCGTTCGCGATGCTGCCGTTCTGCGGCTACAACCTCGCCGACCACTGCGGGCACTGGCTCGACATCGGCAGGACCGACGGCGCGCAGATCCCGAAGGTCTTCTACGTCAACTGGTTCCGCAAGGACGCCGACGGCAGGTTCATCTGGCCCGGCTTCGGCGAGAACAGCCGCGTCCTCGAGTGGATCTTCCGCCGCTGCGACGGCGAGGGGGAGACGGTCGAGACCCCGATCGGCCTCGTGCCGGCGATCGACGGGATCGACACCACGGGCCTCGACGTCGGCGAGGAGGAGATGACCGAGCTCCTCACCGTCGACGAGGACGCCCTCCGCGACGAGCTGCCGCAGGTCGAGGAGCACCTGGCCCGGTTCGGCGACCGGCTCCCCGACGAGGTGCGGGCGCAGCTCGAAGCGTTGAAGTCGAAGCTCGGCTGACCGTAACCCCCGAGCCGATCGTCCCGGGGGTCGCCCCCGGAAACCGGCGCCAACCGGGGCCTGACGACCGGTCGTCCCCGGGGTCGCCTCCGGGAGCCGACGCCACCTGGGTCATCTCACCTACACATGACGTAGACAGACCCGACGTCTGGGAACGGAGACGATCCCGGCATCGGTGGGTCATCTGAACCACACATAGCGTGGTCAGGATTACCCACGTCCGTGGATGGGAGCCCTCGCGGCCGGGGTGGGTCATCTCACCCACGCATGGCGTGGTCAGGGTCACCCACCCGGGTCAGAGGTAGGGCAGGTCGACCGCGAAGCGGCCGCCGCGCGTCAGGCCACTGACCGTCGCCGTCTCGCCCGGCTCGGCCTGCTCGGCGATCCGGCAGTAATCGGCGCGGGTCCGGACCGGCCGGCCGTCGATCGCGGTGACGACCGCGACCTCGCTGCCGAAGCCGGCCTCGGCGGCCTCCGAACCCTCTACGGCGTTGTTGACGACGAGCCCCTTGCCGTTGGCGATGAAGTCGAACCCGAGGAAGCCGATCGAGTCGCCCTGCTCGAGCGTCGGCGCCTGCTCCTTGAACAGGTCGACCCCGATCGCGAACCCCTGCCCCTGCGTCTCCAGCGTCGTCAGCGAGTTGATCCCGACCAGGTTGCCGGCGTCGTCGACCAGCGGCCCGCCGGAGTTGCCCTGGTTGATCGCGGCGTCGGTCTGGACCACGTTCGGGTAGCGGCGGGTGTCCGGGCCGGCCCCGGCCTCGGAGCGGCTCTGCACCGATTCCTCGACGACCGAGACCGTGCCGGTGTTCGACTGCAGCGGCGTCGAGGCGAAGTTGGTGAACTCGTTGCTCGGGTAGCCGATCACGTTGACCTGCTCGCCCTGGGCGAGGTCGGATTGGGATCCGAGCGGCAGCGTCTCGAGCCCGGCCGCGTCGTCGACCTCGAGCATCGCGATGTCGTAACAGGGCGAGTTGGCATAGAGGGAGGCGGGGCGCGGCTTGTCGTCGACGAGGACCCGGTAGGTGGTCAACCCGGGAGCCTCCTGGTCGCCGACGACGTGCGCGTTGGTCACGACGAGCCCGCGCTCGCCGTCGTAGACCCAGCCGGTCCCGGCGCCGCTGCTCCGATCGTCGACCCTGGTCAGGACACGCACCGTCGACGGCTTCACCTGGGCGATGATCTCGCTCGTCGTCGGCGGCTCCTCCGGGTCTGAGGAGAAGACCCCCGTCGTCGCGGCGACGATCGCGCCGGCCGCGACGAGGACCGCCAGGACGGCGAGGAGAGTGGCGCGGCGGACGGATCGCTCGAGCCGCAGCCGCTGGATCACGCTGGAGTCGCCCGAGACCATGCGTCGGATCCGCGAGCGCTCGTCGGGCCCGGCGGCCTCGCCGGCGGCCGCCTCGGCAGCACCGGCGTCCCCGCCGGCTGCGGCTGCTGCCGCGGCGCCACCGTCGTCGCGTCCGGGCTCGATCCGCAGGGTGCTGGCGCCGATCCGCAGCGAGTCGCCCGCGGCCAGCGTCACCGGGCGCTCGATCCGGCGGCCGTTGACGAACGTGCCGTTGCTGGAGCCGAGATCGCCGACCTCGACCCTGCCGTCGACCTCCTGCAGGTAGGCGTGCCGGCGCGAGACCTTGCCGTCGTCGAGGGCGAGGTTGCACGCCTGGTCGCGGCCGATGACGAAGCGCTCGTCGGCTCCGACCTCGATCCGGCGGTCGGCGGCCGGCCCGGTGAGGACGATCAGCTCGGCCATCGAGCCGCCCGCCTCATCTCAGGCCAGCTGCCGCCAGGCGTTGATCGAGCGTGAGACGGGAACGCTGGTGGCCTCGGAGAGCATCCACGCGATCTTGAGCTGGCTGTCGTCGGTCCAGATCACCCAGTTCTGCTCGTCATCGTCGGTGTAGCAGGCGAGGTTGCCGATCGTCTTCTGCGGGTCGTTCCGGTACCAGGTGCCCTTGGTGCCCCAGTCGTTGGCGCTGCAGCCGCCGGGGTCGAGCGTCGCCGCGTAGCGCTTGAAGGCGGCGTTGAG
>CAZTGN010000099.1:0-8982 GCA_964613275.1 uncultured Conexibacter sp.
CACCTGCATCCCGCCGAAGCCGCGCATCGCGCTGCACGGCGTGTGGTTCGTGTAGACGGTGCGGGCGCTGATCCGCACGTTCGGGCAGCGGTAGGGGCCGGCGGCGCAGGTCGTCGAGTAGAGCAGGACGAGCGCGCTGAGCAGCGCGTAGGCACCGCCGTCGGAGAGGATGTCGATGTCCATCGCGACGAGGCGGCCCTCGGCGTCGGCCGCGGTCCGGTACCGCATCCGCACCGCGTGGCGGTTCTGGCGTGCCGTCAGCGACTCCTGGCGGCTCCAGATCATCCGCACCGGGCGTCCCGTCAGCGCCGCGACGATGCCGAGGTAGGGCTCGACGGTCATGTCCTCCTTGCCGCCGAAGCCGCCGCCGACGTACGGCGTGATCAGCCGCACCTTGTTGTCGGGCAGGTCGAGGATCCGGGCGACGTCGCGAAAGTGCTCGACGACCTGGGTGGCGGCGCGGATCGTGATCACGCCGTCGGTGTCGCGCCAGGCGACGCCGGCCTCGGGCTCGAGGTAGGCGTGGTCGATGAACTGCGTCCGGTACTCGTCCTCGACGACCGCCGCCGCGCCTGCGAAGCCGGTCTCGACGTCGCCTTCCTCGATCTCCCAGTGCGCCAGCAGGTTGCCGCTCTCGTGCAGCCCGGGGGCGTCGTCGTCGAGCGCGTGCTCGGGGTCGTCGACGACCGGCAGGGGCTCGTAGTCGACGACGATCGCATCGATCGCCGCCAGCGCCGCGTCCTCGGCCTCGGCGGCGACGAGCGCCACCGGCTCGCCGTGATAGCGGACGACCTCGTCCGCGAGCACGTTCGAGCGCGCCTTCAGGGCGCCGACCTCGAGCGTCTGCCCGGGCACGTCGACCCAGACCGTGTTCTGGGGGACGTCGGCGGCGGTGTAGACGGCGACGACGCCGTCGATCGCCTCGGCGGCGGAGCTATCGACGCCGAGCAGCCGCGCGTGCGCGTAGTCGGAGCGCTTCAGCATCGCGTGCAGCATCCGCGGCAGCGCGAAATCGGCCGCGTAGGCGGTCAGCCCCTGGACCTTCTCGATCGCGTCGTGGCGAGCGATGCCCGAGCCGATGATCCGGCTGCCGACCTCGACCTCGACGTCGCTCAATGCCCAACCCCCACGCCCGGCGCCGGCGCGGCGCCGCTGCCCTCGGGCCGGTGCTCGTGCTCGCCGACCTCAGCCGGAACGTCATCGGGCGCCTCGCCGTCGCGATAGGCGGCGACGGCAGCGACGATCTTGCCGTAGCCCGTGCAGCGGCAGAGGTTGCCGGCGAGGCTGTGGCGGATCTCCTCGTCGCTGGAGGCGGCGCCGATCCGCACCGCCTCGAGCGCGCTCAGCACCATCCCGGGCGTGCAGAAGCCGCATTGCACGCCGCCCCGGGAGACCATCTCGGCCTGCAGCGGATGCAGCCTGCCGCCCTCCGCGAGGCCGTCGACCGTCTCGACCGTCGCGCCGTCGACCTGCGGCGCCAGGACCGAGCAGGAGTTCATCGCGACGCCGTCGACGAGAACCGCGCAGGCGCCGCAGACGCCCTCGCCGCAGCCGTGCTTGACGTCGGTGCTGCCGGCGATGTCGCGAAGCATCCGCAGCAGCGTCCAGTGGGCGGGGGCCTCGAGCCGCCGCGGCGTCCCGTTCAGCGTGAACCCGATCTCCATCAGAGGGCCTCCCGCGCCCGCGCCCAGGCGCTTTCGACGGCGCGCGCCGCGCAGGCTCCGGCCACGCGCCTCCTGTAGTCGGCGGAGATGAAGGCGTCGTCCTCGGGGCTGACCGCGGCGGCGACCGCGGCGGACAGGCGGGCGAGGAGCGGGCTGTCGATCGCGGCGCCGCGGCAGACCGCCTCGCCCGCCTCGACCCGCAGCGGCCGGTCGCCGACGCCGGCGAGCGCCAGGCGGGCGTCGGCGCAGGCGGCGCCCGCCTCATCGAGGGTGAGGACCGCGGCGGCGGCGGCGGTCGCGAAGTCGTCGGCGCGGCCGGCGACCTCGTGGAAGCCGTGGCCGCTGCCGGCGCCGGGAACGTCGAGCTCGACGGCGGTCAGGAGCTCGCCCTCGCCCACCGCTGTCTCGAAGAAGCCGCCGAAGAACTCGTCGAAGTCGACCGCGCGCTCGCCGCCGGCACCGGTGATGACGGCGCGGCCCCCGTAGGCGAGGACGACCGTGCCGAGCTCGGAGGCGGGGTCGGCGTGGCTGAGGCTGCCGCCGAGCGTGCCGCGGTTGCGAACCCGCGGGTTGCCGATGAAGCGCGCGGCCTCGCTCGCAAGCGGCGCCCGCGCGGCGAGCGCGGCGCTGCGCTCGAGCTCGCGGTGTCGGGTCAGGGCGCCGAGCCGGACGGTGCCGCCGCCGTCATCGCTCCCGGCGAGCGGCAGCCGCGCGAGATCGACGAGCAGATCCGGCGCCGCGAGCCCGAGGCTCATCATCGGCACCAGGCTCTGGCCGCCGGCGAGCGGACGGGCCCCGGCGTTGGCGGCGAGCGCCGCGAGCGCCTCGTCGACGCTCTCGGGACGCGCGTAGTCGAACGGGCGCGGGAACACCTCAGACGTCCCACCCCGCGTCGACGACGATGTCGTGGCCGGTGATGTTGCGGGCCCGGTCGGAGACGAGGAAGCGCACGGCCTCGGCGATGTCGACCTCGTCGATGAACCGGCCGAGCGCGGTCTGCGAGGCGAAGTCGGCATAGACCTCGTCGTAGGTCTTGCCGAGCCGCTCCGCCTTGCCGGTGACGATCTTGTCCATCCGCTCGCCGTTGGTCACGTTCGGGCAGACGGCGTTGACGGTGATGTCGTGCGGGCCGAGCTCGAGGGCCAGCGTCCTGGTCAGGCCGCGCACGGCCCACTTCGAGGACGAGTAGCCGACCCGGTTGCGGTAGCCGCGCAGGCCGGAGGTGCCGGCGATGTTGACGATGCGGCCGCCGCCGCGCTCGATCAGGGCCGGGATCACCGCCTTGCTGGGGAGGAACGTGCCGACCACGTTGACGTCGAGGACGAACTTGAAGTCGTCGATCGGGTACTCCTGGGCCGGGGTCTCGATCGGCCCGATCACTCCGGCGGTGTTGACGAGGATGTCGATCCTCCCGAACCGGTCCGTCGCCGCCGCCGCGAGCGCCTTCGTGTCGGCCTCGTCGGTGACGTCGCAGCGGACCGCGAGGCGTCCGGCATCGGGGAACTCCGAGCCGAGGGCGTCCGCGTGGGCCTCGATCGCCTCCATGTCGCGGCCGGCGAGGACGAGGTCCGCCCCCTCCTCGGCCAGCGCCCGGCAGATCGGGCCGCCCATCCCCTTCGCGGCGCCGGTCACGATCGCCACCCTGCCGTGGAGGTCGAGCGGGCGCTCCCGGGTCGGAACCGCAGCGGTCTCCTCGGTCGCTCCGCCAGCCATCACTTCTCCTCTCCGATCGCTTCCCACTATATGAGAGGCGTTTCCACGTTCTGACGAAGACGATAACATACCGGCCAGGGTCCGCAACCCCGGATACCGTCAACCGCGAGATGGAGCCGACGACGACCGCCAAGAGAGCACCGACACGGGGCGGGGCGAGCGTCCCCGCCGGGCCCAAGGTCCTCGAGAAGACGCTGCGGGTCCTCGACCTGTTCACGGTCGAGCACCCCTCCTGGTCGGTGAGCGAGGTCGCACGCGAGCTCGAGATGCCGACCGCAACGACGCATCGGATCATTCGCGCCCTCGAGGGCCGCTCCTATCTGACCCGGATCGACTCCCGCTACCGACTTGGCTTCGCCGCCGTCGATCTCGGCCGCCGCGCGATGGCGTCGGTCGACCTCCGCTCGCGACTGGCGCCGGTACTGCGGAGCCTGAGCCGGGCAACGGGCGAGACGGTGCTGCTGAACGTCTACGACGAGACGAACCACGGATCGCTCTGCATCGACCGCGTCGAGGCCACCCACGACCTGCGGCTGACGATCCAGATCGGGCGGGTGACGCCGATCCACGCCGGCGCTTCGGCCAAGGCGCTGCTCGCGTTCCTCGACGAGCCGACCATCGCCGAGGCCCTCGCGCAGCCGATGGAGAAGCTCGCGCCCGGCACGATCATCGGTACCGGCGAGCTGCGGAAGGATCTCGCGAGGATCCGCCGCCGCGGCTGGGCCTCGAGCTACGAGGAGAACAACGCCGGCGCCTGGGGGCTGGCGGCGCCGATCCTCGTCAACGGCCAGCCGGTCGCCTCGGTCGGGCTCGCGGCGCCCGCCGCTCGCTACTCGAAATCCGCGGTGCGCGACCTTGCCCGGCTCGTCGTCTCCGCCGCCCGCGACGGCGAGGCCCAGCTCGGCGGCCCCGAGCGCTGACGCCCGCGACCACCGCCGTGCCCGCGTCCACCGACAGCCACTCGATCGGCCCCCGGCGAGAGGGCGGGGCGGGCGCGTGATCTTCGACCCGGCCGGGCGCTGGCGCGAGCACGGCTACAAGCCCGACTTCGCCGGGATCCTCACCTACGGCGGGCTGCCGCTGACCGAGGAGGCGGCCGAGCTGGCGGGCTTCGACGTCGCGATCGTCGGAGCGCCGTTCGACGGACTGGCCGGCCTCGATGCCGGGGCCCGCTGGGGCCCGCGAGCGATCCGCGCCGCGGGCATCGAGCACGGACCGCACCTCGAGGCCGGCATCGACGCCTTCGAGCGGCTCCGCATCGTCGACTTCGGGGACGCGCCGGTGATCCCGTTCGATGCCGTCGCCTCCCACCGGGCGATCGAGTCGACGGTCGCCGAGGTGGTCGCGAGCGCCACCTTCCCACTGCTCCTCGGCGGCGACCACTCGATCTCGCTGCCGGCGATCCGCGCCTGCGCAGCGGCGCACGGGCCACTCGGACTGATCCACTTCGACACCCACACCGACACCGGCGATGACGAGCTCGGCGTGCCGGTCACGCACGGGACCCCGATGCGCCGGCTGGTCGAGGAGGGCTCGATCGACTCCGGGCGCTACGTGCAGATCGGCCTGCGCGGCTACTGGCCCGGGCCGCCGGAGCTCGGCTGGCAGCGCGAGCGCGGCATCTCCGCGTTCTTCACCCACGACGTCCGCGAGCTCGGCATCGACGAGGTCGTGCGGCGCGCGGTCGAGATCATCGGCGTCGGCCCCGCCTACATGACCGTCGACGTCGACGCTCTCGACCCGGCCTTCGCGCCGGGGACCGGCACCCCCGAGCCCGGCGGCCTCACGCCCGCGGAGCTGCTCCGCGCCTGCCGCAACGGCGCTCGGGACCTCGAGCTGATCGGCGCCGACGTCGTCGAGGTCGCCCCGACCGCGGTCGGCTCCCGCGATCTGACCGCGCTCGTCGGCGACCGGATCGTCCGCGAGATCCTCACCGGCGTCGCCCTGCGACGGGGCTGAGCCGGCGGCGGCGCCCCGCTCGGCCGGCGCCCGCCGGCCCCGACCCCTCCGCCGGGGGCTCAGGCGGGCGCCCGCGGGCGGTCAACCGCCGCTGCGGCCAGCTCGGTGACCTCGCGGAGCGGCAGCGCGGCGTCCGCCTCGGGGTCGTCGAGCTCCTCGGCGTAGCGCCGGCCCTCCCAGACGGCGGCGGCGATCGTGCCCGGACACCAGCAGTCGCCGACCGCCTTGACGGTGCGCAGGCCGGCGTCCGCCCACTCGTCGCGGCGCCCCACGAGCTCCCGGTAGAGCGATTCCTCGGGCAGGCGGGCGGTGACGAAGACCGCCGCGTCGCAGTCGATCTGGCTCTCGGCGCCGGTGAAGACGCAGCTCGTCGCCACACCCTGCGCGGTCGTGGCGGTGACCGCGCGCGAGGCCTCGATCCGGACCCCGAGCTCGAGCAGGCGCGCCTGGATCCGGTGCTGCTCCATCGTCGCCGTCGTCCAGCTCGACGCGCAGATCGCGGGGGTGATGAGCGTCACCTCACGGCCCTCGGCGCGCAGCAGCTCGGCGAGGACGCCCCCCATGTAGTAGTGGTCGTCGTCGTAGATGACGACGTGCCCGCCGCCGGGGCGCTCGCCGGCCGTCAGGTCGTCGGGCGTGAGCACCTGCAGGCCGGGGTCGAGCGCGATCGGGTGGGTGTGGTGGCGGCCGACGCCGTCGCTGCGCCAGCGCGACCCGGTCGCGATCGCGACGTGGTCGAAGTCGTAGCCGAGGATCTCGTCGGCGCTCACCACCTCGCGTGCCTCCTCGACGCTCGCGAGCCGCTCGATCTGGCCGGCGCGGTAGTCGACGACGCGGATCCAGGCCGACAGCCCCGGCAGCCGCGCCTCCCGCCGGACCCGGCCGCCCAGCTCCCGGTCCGCCTCGACGAGGATCACCTCGTAGCCGCGCTTGCCGAGCGCCTGGGCGGCCTCCAGGCCCGCCGGTCCGCCGCCGATCACCAGCACCTTGGCGTCGCTGCCGCGCGGCCGCATCCGCTCCGGGTGCCAGCCGCGCCGCCACTCCTCGCCCATCGACGGGTTCTGGGTGCAGCGGATCGGCGACGCGGTGAAGTCGCCGGCGACGCAGATGTTGCAGCCGATGCACTCGCGGATGTCCTCGAGCCGGCCCTCCTCGATCTTCTTCGGCAGGAACGGGTCGGCGATCGAGGGGCGCGCGGCGCCGATCAGGTCGAGGACGCCGGAGCGGACCATCCGCACCATCGTGTCGGGGGAGGTGAACCGGCCGACGCCGACGACCGGCTTGGTCGTGAGCGCCTTGAGGCCGCGGACGTAGGCCTCCTGGTCTGCTTCCTCGCCGAACCGCGATGTGACCGAGTCGTCCTCCCAGCTGCCGAGCACGAAGTCCCAGAGGTCGGGCAGCTCGGCGAGCGCCTCGACCACCTCGCCGATGTCGGCGCGGGTTATCCCCTCCTCGCCGAGCAGCTCGTCGACCGTGATCCGGCAGGCGACCGCGGCGCGCCCGTCCACCTCCTCGATCGTGTCCTCGAGCACCTCGCGCAAGAGGCGCATCCGGTTCTCGATCGAGCCGCCGTACTCGTCGGTGCGGTCGTTGTAGCGCGGCGAGAGGAAGTGGTGGATGCCGCCGAGCGCGTGGCCCGCGTAGACGTAGACGAGGTCGTAGCCGGCGGTCAGCGAGCGCCGCACCGCCTCGCGGTGCCAGCGCCGCAGGTCGGCGATGTCGCCCTTGTCCATGCGCCTGGCCTGGACCGGGTCGGCGGTGAAGGTGGCGACGGGCAGGTGCGCGGGCCCCATCGGCGCGACCCGGCTGTAGAGGTTCGGCCCGTTCATGCCGTTGTAGCAGAGCTCGATCCCCGCCAGCGAGCCGCCGTCGTGGATCCGCTCGGCGATCCGCGCCATCGCCGGGACGTCGCGATCGTCCCAGGCGCGGAGCTCGATGAACGGCGTGATCTCGGAGCTGTGGTGGATCTCGGCCTGCTCGGTGCAGATCACCGCCCAGCCGCCCTCGGCCTTGACGGCGCGCATCTCGGCGTGGGCGCTGACGTCGCGGTAGCCCATGCCGTTGCAGTGCGGTACCTGAAAGAAGCGGTTGCGGGCCGTGAGCGGCCCGATCGCGACCGGCTCCAGGAGGACGTCGAAGCGGGAGGCGTTCATCTCAACTCCTTCCCCCGCCACGGTCGCGGACCGCGGCGAGCATCTCGTACAGGATCGCGAGGGAGCGCGTCGTGCCCGCCGGATCCCCGCTGACGAGCTGCTGGAAGGCGAGGCCGTCGATCGCGGCGAAGACGAGGCGGGCGAGGTCGGGGTCGCTCGGGACGTCGACGGCCTCGAGCGCGTTGGCGGTCGCCTCCAGATACCCGTCGTAGAGCTCGACGGCGAGCGGGGCGAGGTCGGCGCGACGGCGCGCCTCGAGGGCGATCTCGAACTGGAAGGCCTCCTCGCCGGGCGCCTCGGCGACGCGCCGGGCGAGGCCGGCGGAGAGATCCTCGAGCCGGTCCGGCGGCGGCTCGATCGGCGAGCGCGCCAGCGAGGTTCGCGAGGCGTGCTCGAGCGCGGCCCGGACCAGCTCCGCCCGCGAGCCGAAGTGATGGGAGACGAGGCCCTGGGTGACGCCCGCCTCGCGCGCCACCTCCCGGTAGGTGAGCCGCCGCAGCCCGCCGTCGCCGACGACCCGGACCGCGGCCTCGATCAGCGCCTGCCGCCCGGCGGCAGGCCTGCTGCGAAGAGCCTCCTCCGTGCTCGGCATCGGCCCGAAGCTAGCAGACGACTAGGCAAGTGCCTAGTCGTCTCACGATGCGGAGCGCCCGCGGGAGCCACCCGGTCAACCCGGGATCCGGCCCTCCTCGGCAGCGTGGGTCTCGCCGCGCTGCAGCATCCGCATCCCGAGGATGACGGCGCCGAGGAACGTGGCGACGGAGAGCGAGACCTGGACGCTGAGCAAGCCCTCGCGGCTCCAGTAGACGTCGCGGAGATCGAGCAGCAGCGCCGCCTCGTCGAAGGTGAGGCCGACGCCGATCCCGAACGGGACAGCGAGCGTCGTCTCGACCCCCTCGTTGTCGCTGATCAGCGCCCCGGCGCCGGAGCCGAACGCGAGGAGGATGCCGGGCACGAAGTGGTGGATGTGGCGGCCGCCGAGGCGGACGTTGCCTCCCCACCAGCCCTCACGCACCCCGAGCGTCGAGACGCGGATGAACAGCGCCACGCCGACGAAGCCGGCGAACATGTTGAACAGCGCGACCTCGGCCCGCGACGCCGACCGGTAGCCGCTGACCGCCACGCGGACGGCGTCCTGGGAGGCGAGCCCGGCGACCTCGAGCGCCTCGGCCGGAGATTCCGCCCGGGGCAAGAGGTGGGTGTCCTCGGGATGGCGGTCGGCGAGCCGGCCGCGGTATCGGCGGGCCCCCTCGCCGAGCAGGACCGCGGCGGTGATCGCGGCCGCGACCGGGGCCAGCACCCTGGTCAGCCGGTCCTCGAAGGCGCGGAGCTGGCTGCGACGACCGAACGGCACCGGCTCAGAGCAGGACGACGTTGTCGGCGCCGAGCGCCCTGGTGACCCCGCGGAAGTCGACGACCAGCGGCGCCGCCTCGACCAGCGCGCCGTAGTCGACCCCTTCGTGGGCGGTGACGATCGCCGCGACGTCGGCGTT
>CAZTGN010000100.1:0-8945 GCA_964613275.1 uncultured Conexibacter sp.
ACCCCTCGGCCCCGGGGGCGGTCCCCGGCGACTCGCCCTCGCGCGGCATCTGGCCGGCGATCTACCCGGAGCTGCTCGCGCTCGTCCGCGAGCACACCTCGACGATCATCTTCGACAAAAACCGGCGCGGCGCCGAGCGGCTCGCGAAGCGCCTGAACGAGATGAACGCCGAGGAGGCGGAGCACGGCGACGGGGTCGAGCCGGCGGGATCGGGCACGGAGCGGAGTACCGCACGCCGATCGAGCGGTGACGGCGGCGAGCCGGCGGAAGCGGACGAGCAGGGAAGCATTCCGCCGCAGTCGTCCGTCCCCGAGATCGCCCGCGCCCACCACGGCTCGCTCGCCCGCGAGGAGCGGCTCAAGGTCGAGGAGCTGCTGAAGTCGGGCCGGATCCCCTGCATCGTCGCCACCTCCTCGCTCGAGCTCGGGATCGACATGGGGGCGGTCGATCTCGTCATCCAGGTCGAGTCGCCGAAGTCGGTCGCCCGCGGGATGCAGCGGGTCGGTCGGGCGGGCCACGAGCTCGGCGCCGTCTCGAAGGGCCGGATCTTCCCCAAGTTCCGCTCCGACCTGCTCGAGTGCGCGGTCGTCGCGAAGCGGATGCGATCGGGCGAGATCGAGGAGACGGTGATCCCGCGCAACCCGCTCGACGTGCTCGCCCAGCAGATCGTCGCGATGGTCGCCGACGAGGAGTGGGAGGTCGACGAGATCGAGCGCGTCGTCAAGGCGGCCGTGCCCTACGCCGAGCTCTCGCGCGAGCAGCTCGAGAACGTCCTCGACATGCTCGACGGCCGCTACCCCTCCGAGCGCTTCGCCGAGCTCCGCCCGCGGGTCGTCTGGGACCGCGCCGCCGGCACCGTCCGCGGCCGCAAGGGCGCGCGCCAGCTCGCCGTCACCAACGCCGGGACGATCCCCGACCGCGGCCTCTACGGCGTCCACCTCCCCGACGGCCGCCGGGTCGGCGAGCTCGACGAGGAGATGGTCTACGAGGCCCGGGCCGGGCAGGTCTTCCTGCTCGGCGCCTCCTCGTGGCGGATCGAGGAGATCACCCGAGACCGGGTCATCGTCACCCCCGCGCCCGGCGTCCCCGGAGCGATCCCGTTCTGGCGCGGCGAGGGCGTCGGTCGCCCGGTCGAGCTCGGGCGGGCGATCGGGGAGTTCTCGCGGGAGGCGGTCGCCGCCGACCCCGAGCAGCTGGCCGCCGACTACGACCTCGACCGGCTCGCGGCCGAGAACCTCGTCGCCTACCTGCGCGAGCAGCAGGCGGCGACCCGCGTCGTCCCCTCCGACCAGTCGATCGTCGTCGAGAGCTTCCGCGACGAGATCGGCGACTGGCGCCTCTGCGTGCTCTCGCCGTTCGGCGGCCGCGTCCACGCCGCCTGGGGGCTGGCGCTGGCGGCGCGGATCCGCGCCGAGCTCGAGCTCGAGGCGGACGCGATCTGGTCCGACGACGGGATCGTCATCCACCTCCCCGACTCCGACCGGGCGCCGGACTCCGAGCTCGTCCTGCTCGAGCCCGACGAGGTCGAGGACCTGATCGTCGCCGAGCTGGCCGGCACGGCGCTGTTCGGCTCCCGCTTCCGCGAGGCGGCCGGCCGGGCGTTGCTGATCCCGCGCGCCTATCCCGGCAAGCGGACGCCGCTCTGGCAGCAGCGGCTGAAGTCGCAGTCGCTGCTCGAGGTCGCCAGGGACTTCCCGCGCTTCCCGATCACGCTCGAGACCTACCGCGAGGTCCTCCGCGACGTCCTCGACCTGCCGGCGCTCGCGGCGATCCTCCGCGACCTGAAGGCGCGTCGGCTGTCGCTCGTCGAGGTCGAGACGAAGTCCGCCTCGCCGTTCGCCTCCTCGCTGCTGTTCGACTACGTCGCCACCTACATGTACGAGGGCGACACGCCCAACGCCGAGCGCCGCGCCGCGGCCCTCGCCCTCGACCGCGACCTGCTCCGCGAGCTGCTCGGCCAGGAGGAGCTGCGCGAGCTGATCGACCCCGGCGCCCTCGCCGACGTCGAGGACTCGCTCCAGCATCGGATCGAGCAGGCGCGGGCGACCGACCGCGACCAGCTCCAGGTGATCCTGCGCCGGCTCGGCGACCTCACGGGCGACGAGGTCGAGGCGCGTGTGGCCGAGGGCTACTCGGCCGCCTCGATGCTTAGCAAGCTCGAGGCGGAGCGGCGCGCGGTCCGGGTCCGGATCGCCGGCGAGGATCGCTGGATCGCGGCCGAGGACGGCGGCCTCTACCGCGACGCGCTCGGCGTGCCGGTCCCCTCCGGGCTCCCCGACGCCTTCCTCGAGACCGCCCCCGAGCCGATCGAGGCGCTCCTGCGCCGCTACGCGCGCACCCACGTGCCGTTCCCGACCGCGCAGGCGCGGGACCGCTTCGGCGTCGACCCGACCGCGGCGCTGAAGCGGCTCGAGGCCGCCGGCGAGCTCGTCCGCGGCGAGCTGCTTCCCGGCGGCAGCGAGCGCGAGTGGTGCGATCCCGACGTCCTCCGCCGCCTCCGCCGCGCCAGCCTCGCCGTCCTCCGGAAGGAGGTCGAGGCGGCCGACACCGCCGAGCTCGCCCGCTTCCTCGTCTCCTGGCAGAACGTCGACGCCTACCGCGCCGCCGGCGCCGGACCGGACCGGCTGCGCGAGGTGCTGGTGCCGCTGCAGGGGGTGGCGCTGACCCCCGAGACCTGGGAGCGCGACGTCCTTCCCCGCCGCCTCGGCGCCTACTCGCAGACCTGGCTCGACCAGCTCTCGACCGGCGGCGAGATCGTCTGGATCGGCGCCGGCCCGGTCGGCCGCACCGGCCGGGTCGCCTTCTACTTCCGCGAGGACGTCCGGATCGCCGGGCCGCCGCCGGCGAACGCGAAGCTCGAGCGCCCCGAGGGCGAGATCCACGATGCGATACGCGAGCTGCTCGCTGACCGGCCGAGCTTCTGGCTCGATCTCGTCGCCGCGCTCGGCGAGGGCCGGGAGCGCGAGGAGCTCCACTCCGCTCTCTGGGACCTCGCCTGGGCCGGCGAGGTGACCAACGACGCGGTCGCGCCGCTGCGGGCGCCGCGGCTGAAGGCGTCGGAGGCCGCCGGCACGCGGCGCGGACGCCGGTTCGGCTCCCGCCGGCACGCGGCCGGGCAGGCTGTGGCGGGCCGCTGGTCGCTGACCGAGCCGCTCTTCCGCGACGCGCCGCCGTCGGGCCCGCGGCTGCGGGCGCAGGCCGAGCTGATGCTCGAGCGCTACGGGATCGTGACCCGCGAGACCGTGCTCGCCGAGGGGGTCCCGGGCGGCTTCTCCGCCCTCTACGGCGAGCTCTCGAACCTCGAGATGCTCGGCACCGCGCGGCGCGGCTACTTCGTCGAGGGCCTCGGCGGCGCCCAGTTCGCGCTCCCCGGCGCGGTCGAGCGGCTGCGCTCGCTGCCCCGGGTCGACGAGGAGCTCGCCGTCCTCGCCGCGACCGACCCGGCGCAGCCGTACGGGGCCACGCTCGCCTGGCCGCGCCCGCCGGGCGCCGGGGACAGCGACGAGGGGCGCAAAGGCCGCCGCCCGAGCCGCGTCGCCGGCGCCTTCGTCCTCCTCCGCAACGGCCGCCCGGCGCTCTACGTCGAGCGCGGCGGCAAGGGGCTGCTGCGGCTGGCGCGGCTCGACGACGACGCGCTCGCGGCGGCGCTCGCCGCGCTCGTCGCCGCGGTCCGGGAGCGGCACCTGCCGCGGCTTGCGATCGAGCGGATCGACGGCGAGCCGGCGCTCGGCCACGAGCTCGAGGACGCGCTCACCGGCGCCGGCTTCGAGCGCCAGCCGCGGCGGTTGGTCGCCGCGCCCTGACCGAGCCGCCCGCGACCGGTCGAGGCGAAGGAGATGCAGGTCAGCCGCGTATCCGCGGTCGGATTGCGTTGCTCGAGCCGCGTCGTGCGGGTCGCCCGCTACCCGGGATTGACCGCGGTGAAGATCCAGACCGACGCCGGGGCGTAGACGCCGTCGTCGCGGAGGCATTCCGCGTAGGCCTCCCGGAGCTCGGCCTCGAGCGTGTCGCGCAGCCGCTCCGCGTCGTCCTTGGCGAGGCGGATCAGCTCGCCGGCAGGGCCGATCGCCATCACCGGCTCGATCGCCTGGTCGAGGTCGTCGCCGAGGCGGTACTCGATGTCGCACCGGTGGGCGGCGATTCGCTCGTAGCCGGCGTGCTTGAGCACGTCGGTGGTGGTGTCGGCGTTCGCCATCGAGAAGGGCCCGGGTCCGCAGGTCGGCTCGTCGGTCTCCTCCGGCCGCTCGAGATGCCGTTCGGCGACGAGCTCGCCGCGGTGCAGCCACTCGTTGTCGAGCTTGCGCCGCCAGACGATCATGCAGAGGCGGCCGCCCGGAACGAGGGACTCGCGCACGTTGCGCAACGCGGCCACCGGGTTGGTGCAGAACATCGTCCCGAAGCGGGAGAACGCGAGGTCGTAGCCGTCACCGAGGTCGGCGACCTGGACGTCGCCGACGACGTAGCTGACGTTGGTCGCCCCGCGCCCCGGGGCCTCGCTGCGGGCCAGCTCGATGAAGCGCTCGCCGGCGTCGATCCCGACGACCTCGCCCTCGGGGCCGACCAGCCCGCCGAGCTGCACCGTCGTCTCGCCGAGCCCGCAGCCGATGTCGAGCACGCGCTCGCCCGGCGCCGGCTCGCAGATCCGGTAGGCCTCCTGCGAGAGCGGGTTGATCTGGACCGCGACGACGTCGCGGAACTGGATCCAGCGGTCGAACAGGACCCCGCTCCAGGCTTCGACCTCTTCCTCGTTGGTCGGTGCGACCACCGGCTCCATGGGCCACCTCCCGTCTCGGTCGCGGCGCCTCTCCGGAGCGCCTTTCACCGACCGCCATCTTCGCACAGACGGAGGGGCGCCGCTAGTGGTCCCAGCCCCGCAGCTTCGGCTCGGGATCGATCGGCCGACCGCCCACCCGGATCTCGAAGTGGAGGTGGCAGGGCGTCGTCGCCGCGTTCCCCGTCTGCCCGACCCGCCCGACGAGCTGACCGGTCCGGACGCGGTCGCGCGCGTCCACGGCCGGCCTCGCGATCAGGTGCGCGTAGAAGTAGTCCTGACGCGTCTTGCGGCCGTCGATCAGCGCGTAGTTCCCGTACAGGACCGGGTCGTAGCCCACCATCTTCACCGAGCCGCCGCGGGCCGCGACGAGCGCGGTGCCGCAGTCGGCGGTGATGTCGAAGCCCGCGTGGACGCGGCCGCCGCTGCGCGGCGCGCCGAAGGCGCCGATGGCGCCGCGCGTGCCGTGCCGGCCGGCGACCGGAAAGGCGTGGGTGCGCAGGCGGAAGCGCCCGGCGGCGCGCATCGCGCCGCCGGCGGGGCCGACCCGGAACTCGTAGCGACCCTCCGGGGCCGCATCGCCGCTGCGGTTGACGCCGTTCCACTCGCGCACGAGGCGACGCCCCGGCTCGGCGCCGCGCTCCCGGTAGGAGCGGACGATCCTCCCGCTCCGCGCCCGCCTTACCTCGATTCGCAGCTCGAGCGGCCGGTCGGCCGCGAACCCGTAGTGGAGGCGGATCTCGCGCTTGCCGTCGAAGGTCGGGTGCTTGGGCGTGATCGCGGTCCGCCGGAGCTCGAAGCCGGTGCCGCGAGGCGCCGGGGCGGCGTCGACCGTGACCGTCCCGGCGAGGAGCGCGGCGAGCAGCAGGATGGGGATCGCGGGGCGGGTTCGCATGGGCGACAGGCTACGAGCGGGCGCCGACCTCGTTCTTCTGGCGGGCCGCCGCGGCCGCCGCGGCCTCGCAGGTGGCGAGCTCGCCGTCGCGCGGCATGTCGCGGCGGAGGTCGAAGAAGGCGACCGCACCGGCGAGGAGCGGCAGCCAGAAGAGGATGACGCGGTAGGCGAGCACGGCGGCGGCCACGGTCGCGGCGGGCGCGCCGTAGACGATCAGCGTCCCGATCAGGCCGCCGTCGATCCCGCCGACCCCGCCGGGGATCGGCAGCAGCCCCCCGATCTGGCCGATCAGGTAGCCCATCAGCACGATCGAGATCGCGGGCGAGTAGCCGAAGGCGTGAAAGGTCGCCCACAGCACCGCGTTGTCGAACGCCCAGTAGCCGATCGCGCCGGCGATCACGCGGACGTTCCCCGAGGAGACGACCTCGATCGCGGTGCCGGTGCCGTCGATCAGCGCCCGCCGCGAGGCGGCGATCAGGCGCGCTGCCCGCGAGGCGTCGGGTTCGGGCTCGGGCCCGGGCCCGAAGCGCGGTACGAGAAGCACCACGGTGATCAGCGCGATCGACATCGACGCCGGCAGCAGGGTCAGCGTCCACGGCTCATCGACTCCGAACCAGCCGGCGAACATCAGCAGGCCGATCACGGCGACCGCGACGAAGTTGACCGAGCTCTTGATCAGGAAGAAGGCAACCGAGCGGTGGGCGATCCGGTCGGCGTCCATGCCGCCCTCGTGGAGCACCCAGGCGCCGAGGGCGAGCCCGCCGAGCCCGGACGCGGGCACGATCGAGCCCATCGCCAGCTCCGAGCCGCCGATCTGCCAGCTCCGCCGCCAGCTCAACCCGCGGCAGAAGACCGGGGCGAACATGACGATGTAGGAGGCGAACGACAGCGCCTCGAAGGCGATCGCGACCGCGATCCAGCCGGGGTCGGCGCCGGGGAGCAGCTCGCGGACCTCGTCGAGCCCCGGTGCGAGCAGGGCGACGAGGATCAGGACCGCGATCGCCACGAACGCGGGGATCGAGCGTCGCGCCAGCGTACGCGGCTCGAACTGGGACGACTCGTTGCTTGGCGCCGGCCCGGCCGCGCGCTCGTCTCCGGCCATCGCCCTCATCGTTGCACAGGCAACGAGCGCCTCCCCGGGCGCGTGCGGCGGAGGCCGCTCCCTAATCTCCGCGGGGTGAGCGACGCGACTCCCGCCCTGACGGTCCACGACCTCGCGAAGACCTACGACGACGGCACCGTCGGGCTCGACGGGCTCGACCTCGAGGTGCCGGCCGGCGAGTTCTTCGGGCTGCTCGGCCCCAACGGCGCCGGCAAGACGACCCTGATCAACTCGGTCTGCAACCTGATCCGCACGTCCCGCGGCCGGATCTCGGTGTTCGGCTTCGAGCACGACTCGATGGAGGCGAGGCGACTCGTCGGCGTCGCCGAGCAGGACCCCAACCTCGACCGCTTCCTGACCGTGCGCGAGTCGCTGGTCTACCACGGCGGCTACTTCGGGATGAGCGACGCCGACTCGAACCGCCGCGCCGACGAGATGGTCGACGTCTTCGACCTCCGCGCGAAGGCCGACGTCCGCACCTCGAAGCTCTCCGGAGGGATGAAGCGGCGGCTGCTGCTCGCCCGCGCGCTCCTGCACGAGCCGCTGCTCGTGATCCTCGACGAGCCGACCGCCGGCGTCGACATCGAGCTCCGCCACGACCTCTGGAGCTACATCCGGCTGCTCCACCGCCAGGGCACGACGATCCTCCTCACGACCCACTACCTCGAGGAGGCGGAGTCCCTCTGCGAGGACATCGCGCTGATCTCGGCCGGGCGGATCATCGCCCGCGACACGCCCGCGGGGCTGAAGCGCCGCTACGACGCGACGACCCTCGAGGAGGTCTACCTGCAGACCGTCTCGACGTCGCTGCCGACGGTGATGGCCGCCGAGCAGGGGCGCGGGTGAGCGCGGCCGACGGCGCCGTCGGGGCCGCGGCGTCCGCTCCGGCGCCGGCCTACGCCGCGCCCGACCCGGCCCGCTCGATGCGGGCGCTGATCCTCCGCGAGTGCCGGCGGGTGACGCGCCTGTGGACGCAGACGATCCTCGCCCCGGTCGTCTCCTCGGCGCTCTTCATCCTCGTCTTCGGCCTCTCGCTCGGCAACCGGATCAAGGAGATCGACGGCTTCGAGTACGACGTCTTCATCGTCCCCGGGCTGATCGCGATGGCGATGGCGCAGGCCGCCTTCTCGAACAACTCCTCGAGCCTGTTGCAGGCCCGCAACGACCGTTACGTCAACGACGTCCTCGCCGCGCCGATGCATCCCTGGCGGATGAACCTCGGCTTCATGTTCGGCGGCGTCTTCCGGTCGCTGACGATCGGGGCCGCGCTCGTTGCGATCGCGCTGCCGCTGACCGGGGTGCCGGTCGAGCGGCCCGTCCACCTGATCGTCGCGGTGCTGCTGCTCGTCGTCCTGTTCGCTGCGCTCGGCGTCGTCGTCGGGATCTACGCGCAGAGCTACGACCACCACAGCTTCATCAACAACATCCTGATCCTGCCGCTGACCTTCCTCGGCGGCGTCTTCTACTCGATCGCGATCCTGCCCTCGCCCTGGCAGGAGCTCTCGCACGCGAACCCGATCTTCTACATGGTCGATGCGGTCCGCTACGGCTTCCTCGGCGCGAGCGACGTCGACGTCGGCCTCGCCTTCGGCTTCACCGCGCTGGTTGCGGTCGCGATGCTCGCCTGGGCGCAGTGGCTGTTTCAGACCGGGCGCAAGCTGAAGCCCTGACCGCGACGTTCAGCGTTCGACCGTGCAGTCGAGCGGGTAGAACGGTGGGTCCATCGAGCAGTCGGCTGCGCGGACCTTCAGCTTCACGCGGTCGGCTCCTTCGCCGCTTCGGGCCCGGATCCGGACCGACGCCGACCCGCGCTCGCGCAGCGAGCGGCGGATCAGCCGGTAGAGCCTGCTGCCGTCCTCGTGCCGCAGCTCCCACTCGTCGCCGTCGCGGCGGGCCGGCGCCGACGCGTGCTTGCCGTGGAAGACGGTCGCGAAGCGGACCGAGTCGGCCCGGCGGACGTTCGCCTCGAGCACCGTGTGCGGCAGGATGCCGTCGTCGCGGACGAAGTAGTGGAGCTCGACGATCCGCGGCGCCTTTGCCGCCATCGCCGACGGCGGGATGATCGCCGCGACCGCCACGGCCGCCGCCGCGATGCCCGAGAGAGCAGCCAACCGTCTTCCCACGCGGACGATCCTACGCCCCAACGATGCGGCGCCGATCGGCGGCCTGGAGCTCTC
>CAZTGN010000101.1:0-8858 GCA_964613275.1 uncultured Conexibacter sp.
CAGGTGCGGATCCGCCGCTGACCCGCCGCTGACCGACGAAACAGCGCAGGCGTCCTCCCCGGGGACGCAGCTGCAGTCTCGCGCGGTTCGGCTAGCTGCGAGGAGAGCGGCGGGGCCGGCGGCGGCGGTGCTTGCGCGCCCCGTCCTCCCGGCCACCGGGGCCGCCCCGCTGGCCGTCGGGGCGGCGACGCTGGTCGTCGGGGTGCCGGTTGGCCGGCTTGTGCCGCCCGGCGCCCTCGCGGCGGTCGAACTCGGCCGCGAGGCCGAGGCCGCGGGTCATCCGTCGCATGTCGTGCACCTGGTCGTCGAGCACGAAGCTGACCCCGCTTCCGGTGGCACCGGCGCGGCCGGTGCGCCCAACCCGGTGCGTATAGGCGTCGGCGTCGGCGGGCGCGTCGAAGTTGATCACGTGGGTGACGTCGGCGACGTCGATCCCGCGCGCAGCGACGTCGGTGGCGATCAGGACGGTGACGTCGCCGCGCTCGAATCGGGCGAGCGCCTTCTGTCGCTGCGACTGGGACTTGTCCCCGTGCATCGCGACCGCCTCGACGTCGCGGGCCCGGAGCTTCTTGACGAGCCGGTCGGCGCCGCGCTTGGTGCGGACGAAGACGAGCGTCCGTCCGCGGTCGCCGGCGGCGAGCTCGTCGACGAGCAGGTCGACCTTGGCCGCCTGGCTCGACGCCTCGACGAAGCGATGGCTGATCGCCACCCGGCGCTCCCGCTTCGGGGCGTGGACATGGCGGCGGGGATCGCGCGTGTAGGTGGCGGCGAGCTCGCCCGCGGCGCCCTCGAGGGTCGCCGAGAAGAACAGCGTCTGGCGGCGCTCGGGGACGAGCGCGACGATCCGGTCGACGGCCGGCTTGAAGCCCATGTCGAGCATCCGGTCGGCCTCGTCGAGGACGAGGACCCCGACGTGCTCCAGGGTCAGGGCGCGGCGCTGGATCAGATCCTCGAGGCGGCCGGGCGTGGCGACGAGGATGTGCGCCCTCGGCGCCTTGCGGATCTGCGGCTCGATGCCGACGCCGCCGTAGACGACCTCGACCTTGAGCGCGCGGGCGCGGGCGATCGCGTCGAGCTCGTCGACGATCTGGCGGGCGAGCTCGCGGGTCGGCGCCAGGATCAGGGCGGCCGGACGGCGCGAGTCGGCGGCGATCCGCTCGACGAGCGGCACGCCGAAGGCCAGCGTCTTGCCGGACCCGGTCGGCGATTGGACGAGCACGTCGCGGCCGTCGAGCACGTCCTCGATGACGAGCCGCTGGACCGGGAAGGGGGTTTCGATGCCGCGCTTGGCGAGCGCGCTCGCGACGGCATTGGACACGCCGAGATCGGCGAAGTGGGTGGACATCTTCTGCTGCTCCTTTGAGCTTCGTGTTCGGAGATTCGTCGGCCCCGAAAACGCTCGGCATCAGCCGAAGGCAGCGAGAAACTTGGAACCTCTCGGGCGCCCAAGATGACTGTGGGGCAGCCCGACGCCGGGAAGGGTAGCAGCAAACCCCCTGCAAACGGCCAGCGGCCACGGCAACCCCCGCCCGCCGCGCGCGAGCGGGAAGCGATCACGCGTCGAGGGGCTGCTTCGTCGCCGCGGGGCGCGGTGGTGCCGGCGCCACCACCGCGAGCCGACGCCGGAGCGGGCCTACGGGCCGCCGAACGTGTAGTCGAAGCAGGGGCTGCCGCCGCAGGTGTCGGTGATCTGGCTCTGCGCATCCGGCTGCAGGAAGTCGGAGACCATCTGCTGCTCCGCCGGCGTCCGCCGCGGGTTCTCGTGCGGGTCGACGCCGGTCCGGTTCGGCAGGTTCTCGATCGGCGGCACGTCGGTTCCGAGGACGTCGGCGGGGTCCGCCGAGCCGGGATCGTCGCGGACCGGGCCCGGGTCCCAGTAGACGAGCGCCGACTCGGTCCAGGGGTAGGTCATGGCCGGCAGGTTCCAGCCGACGTTGACGCCGGGCCAGCGCCCGTCGTAGACGATCGGCTCGTGGATTCCGGCGCCGACCGTCCGCGCCATCGTCTCGGCCGAGTAGTTGGTCACCTGGTGATCGCCGACCCCGATGTTCATCAGGAGCTCGTGTGGCGGCGTGTTCGGCAGCGGGTCGTCGGTGACGACGTTCGCGTACCCGTTCGACTCGCCGCGGTCCCAGAGCATCTGCACCATCGAGAGCAGCAGCTGCTGGGAGAGCTCGTCCGGGTAGGCCGGGTCGAGGAACGCCGCGTAGGTGTCGAAGTCGACCGAGCGGTTGAGGAGCACCGAGTAGTTCATCCCGCCGACGCCGAGCGAGGCGCGGGTGAAGTCGGGGGCGACCGCGGTCAGGGCACCGCCGAAGATCGCGCCCTGGCTGTTGCCGTTGTAGTAGAGGTTGGACGTGTCGATCACCGGCGGGTTGGCGCCGCTCGGTGGCAGCGTGTCATCGACCCGGAAGGCGGGATCGCTGATCAAGCCCTGCGGGTTGATCAGCAGGCGCCCGAGGAGGAGGCCGTTGAGCATTCCCTGTTGGAGCCGGTCGGCGAGCTCGGGGAAGTCGCTCATGTCGCCGAGGATCCCGACCGTGTTCGGGATGTCGCTGTTCGACATGCCGATCTCGTCGGTGGCGCAGTCCATGATCCCGTGCGTGTTGCCGAGCGTCTTCTGTGGTGAGGAGGTGCCCTCGCCGGCGCTGCCGAGCAGGCCGTGGCCGTAGATCGACGCGCGCGCCGGGGCGGACAGCGCCGCGTAGGGGATCATGCAGTTGAAGTTCGCCGTCCAGGTGCCGTTCTGCTGCGGGACGCCGTCGGCGTCGAGGTTCAGGCGCGAGCCGGGTGAGCAGGGAAGGCCGGGCCCGCCGCCGTCGGGGTCGGTCATGTAGCAGGGAACGGTGAAGGTGCCCTGGACGCGGCGGGCCATGTCGGCGTCCTCGGGCAGCGGGCCCGCGTCGGTCGGCTCGTAGTTCTGAACCGAGGTGACCGTGAACGCGGGCGCGCCGCCCTGGACCACGCCGTCGGCGAGGTCGCCATCGCCGAGGTCGGCGAACGCGTCGTCGCGCATCGCGAGGATGTTCTTGGCGACGTTCTCGTTGCTGGCGACGGTGAAGTCCCAGGCCAGGTAGAGGTTGCGGCGCTTGATGTCGGCCTTCTTCAGCGTCTTGAAGATGGCGTCGAAGCGATCGCGCCGGGAGTTGATCGCCTGCTCCTTCGAGGGCAGGTCGTCGCGGTAGTAGCGGAAGCCCTCGGGAGCGGCGAGCGTGTCGCCGTCGCCGTCGCGGAGCTTGCGCATCGCGACGATGTAGCGGTGGCCGCCGGCGTAGTTCCTCGCCGGGTGGATCAGCAGCGCGGCGTCCTCGGGCGAGGTCGCGTTCGAGTCGATCTCCGCCCAGATCGGCCAGCGCTCACCCGTCGTGGCGTCGATGACGACGATCGGCGCGCCCTTCTTCTCGTACTTGCCGAGCTTGCGCAGGGAGGCCGGGTTGGTCGCGGCCAGCGCGTCGGGGTTGTCGAGGCCGGGAACCCGGACGACGGCGGTCTGACCGGGGCTGAAGCCGTCGTTGCCGGCGTAGTCGGCGGGGTCGAGGTGGACGCCGCCGGCGTTCGCCGGCGCCGCCTCGTCCCCGAAGTCGATCCGCCTGCCGGTGGCTGTATCGGGGTCCTCGCTCGTGTAGTGGTCGTCGGGGAAGGGCAGCATGCAGCGGGACGTGTCCTGGGCGCCGATGAAGTCGCACTCGTCGGCGCGGCTCAGGTCGATCGGCTTCGGCTTGCAGGGCTTCGTATCGCGGACGAGGTCGACCCTCGCGGTCGTCCCGCGGGCGGAGGCCTCGAGCGTCCGCGCCTCGCAGCTCTCGATCTGCGAGCGACCGTCGGCGGTCAGCTTCAGCCTCGCGATGCCCTTGCCGCTTCGCGAGAGCCTGACCCGCCTCGGCTCGGCGAGCTGTCCGGCCCGCTTGGTGTCGAAGGTGCTCGAGGCGAGCTTGACCTCGACCTTGACCGGCCTGCCCTTCCCGGCCTTGCGGGCGAGCTTGCCCTTCGCCTCGACCCCGACCTCGACGCCGCCGGCGAGGATCTCGTCCTGACCGTCGCTCTTGATCTTCAGCGACACCTTCTTGCCCTTGGCGGCGCTCGCCGGGCCGGCCGCGGCGCAGGCGAGCGCAGCGCCGAGCGTGAGCGGGAGCAGGAAGGCCAGCAGGCGGTGGATCCCCGTCAAGTCAGATGTCTCCTTGCCTCCGGTTCGGGCAGCCGCTCCCCGCGAGCGGCGCGGCGTCGGACGCTATCACCGCCGGTGCGGGGTCGTGCCGGTTCGCGATGGGCCCCGCGGCGGGCGACGAGTCGTGCCGCCTGTCGCGGGGCCACCGGTCGCTCGCCGTCGGGTCGCTAGCCCTTGCCCTTCCCCTTCTTGCTCTTCTCCTCGAGCTTGGTGATCCTCAGGTTCGGGTCGCTGCGGATCTCCTTGTTCGTGTAGAGCATCGGGATGAACTCGCTCCTCGAGAACAGCTTCGTCTGGTCGCTGAAGTGCTTGCTCTCGGGGTTCTCCGACTGCGAGTAGGTGAGGATCCAGTGCGCCTTCGGCGGCTTGTCGGGCCGCAGCTCGGTCATCTGGACCGTGCTCGAGCCGGCGCCGACCTGGCCGTACTCGTAGCTCTCCGAGTCGGGGTTGGCGTTGGCGGCGATCGCCTGCCAGCAGCCGGTGTTGCAGCCGTGGATCGGGATTCGCTCGCCGTTGCGGCCGTAGGTGAACTGCACGTCGCCGTAGGCTGCGTCGAGCGGGATCCCCTGATCGCGCAGCGCCTGCACCGCCTCGCCGAGAGCCTCGATCGAGCTCGGGTTGCTCTGGTTGAGCGTGTTCGGCGTCGTCAGCGGCTGGTTGACGTCGAACGGGTTGCTCCAGAACCCGGAGCCGCCCGCGTTCAGCCACCAGACGTTGAACAGCCAGCCCCCCGGCGAGTCGCTCAACCCGGTGTCGTCGTAGGCGGCGAGGATCGGGCACGCCTCGGTCACGTCCACGTTTCCGGACGGGGTGCTGATCGTCGGGTTGTCGTTGCAGATCTGCGCGAGCGCGTCGCTCGTCATCTCGCCGCCGAGGCTGCGGTCGCCGAGCCACATCTTCGTCATGTTCTTCAGCGTGAACCCGGGCTCGGAGCCGAGGCCGTCGCTGGCGGCCATGCGCTCCTGCACCATCTGGTGGCCGAGTCGCGTCCGCAGGCCCTGGGTGCAGTTCTCGCAGCCGATGATCGGGCTGAAGCCGGTGAGCGGATCCTCCGCGTTCGTCTGCCAGAACGAGTCGTTGGCGTTGAGCACGTAGTCGTCGCGGTACTGGATCGGCAGGTTCGAGGGACCGAAGATGCCCTTGACGACGGCGTCGGGGTCGTTGCCCCAGTTGCAGGCAGGCGTCGAGCCGTCGAGCGGGATGATCCCGGCCGCGTTGTAGATCAGCGTCGAGATCCCGGGCTTGATGCAGGTGTCGATCTTCTCCTGGGTGACGTTGGGGACGACGCTGTTGTCGGCGTAGAAGGCGCGACCGTTGTCGTCGGCCCCGATCGTGTTGACCCACGGGACGCCCTGGTACTTCGACTGCGCCTTGACCAGGTCCTTCGCGCTCTTCGCCTTGTCCATCCCGAGCCACGTGTCGGCGCCGCGGATGTGGTCGTTGGCGTCGCCGAGCGCGAACGCGGTCGTGTCGGTCCAGCTCAACCCGACGCTCGGGCGGGCGAGGATCGGCCCGAACCGCGAGTACCAGAAGGTGTGGGACTCGCTGCCGCCGCCCTTGACCGGGACGGTGACGGTGCGGCTGCTCATCGGCACCGACTCGCCGTCATAGATGTAGCTCGTCGGGTCGGCGGGGTCGAGCTCGAGCTCGAAGAACGTGAACCGCTTCGCGGTCGACACCGTGTGGCTCCAGGCCACGTGTCGGTTGTGGCCGACGTTGACGGCGGGGAAGCCCATCAGGCTCGAGCCGATCACGTTCATCTCGCCCGGGATCTGGATCTGGAGCTCCCAGAAGCGGTCGATCCCGCGCCACGGGAAGTGCGGGTTGGCGAGCACGAGCCCGTTGCCGCTCTGCGAGTCCTCGCTCCCGACCCCGAGGGCATTGGACCCCATCCGGGCGGAGTCGGCGTCGTCGATGCCGATCTCGTCGGCCCATTCCTCGAGCGCGCCGACGGTGGCGTCCGGGGCCGCCTCGCGCGCCGACATCGTGTTCGGCGGCGGCGTCGCGGCGGCGAAGTCGGAGATGAAGTTCTGGGCGCTCGCGAGCAGGTCCGCCTGGTAGATCCGCCGCCAGACGTCGATCGGCTTGATCGGCTTCACCCACTTCTCGCCGCTGCAGCGCGGGTCGGGGATGCCGTCGACGCCGACCTTCTTCAGATACGCGTTGTAGCCGGCCGCATAGCCGCGGATCGCACGCCTCGTGTCCTTCGACGGGCTCTGCACCCCCTTCGCGTCGAGCAGCTCCTCGACCCGGCCGGAGTCGATCACCGACTGCCAGAACAGGTCGGAGTCGAGGTTGTTGACCGAAGCGGCCGCGCTCGCCGGCGTCACGTCGTCGGGGCCGAAGTACTTCGAGCGGCGGGCCGAGGTGGTGACGTTGTTGTTCGCGAACGTGCAGATGTTCTGCTTGGCGAACGCGAAGCCGACCCCGTAGCCGGCCGAGCCGTAGTTCTCCGCCTTGACGTGCGGGATGCCGTAGCTGGTCTCGCGGATCTTCACCTCGTAGGCGAGCGCCGGGGCGGCGACGCCGAGCACGGCAATGGCGCCGGCGAGCGCGCCGATGGCGCAGTGAACGAGGCGGCGATCGATTGGCATCCTTGTCTTCCTCCCTGGTCTGAAGTGCTCCGCGGCGGGACAATATCGGCTGCGCGCCCGCCCGCTTACAGTTGCCCCGATGAGCCGCCGAGCCAGCGGAACGAGGGGCCGGTTCGCCCGTGGGCGCTGGACCAGCTTCGCGGGTGGCCAGAGCTGTGAGCCGGCGACCTTCGAGCGCCCGCGCGATCGGGCGGCCGTTGCCCGGACCGCGCCGCTCCTGCACGAGCGTTGGCCGGCGCTGCGCGCGAGCCTCCCCCACCTCCCGCTCGACGAACGGCGGCCGACGCCGGTCCGGCCGCTGAGCGGGCTCGACGCCGGCGACGTCGAGCTCTGGCTCAAGGACGACGGGGCCTACGGCGCCGGCGGCTGGGGCGGCAACAAGGTGCGCAAGCTCGAGTGGCTTCTGCCTGCGGCCGAGCGGCACCCGTCGGGGACGATCCTGACGTTCGGCGGGCTCGGAACGAACTGGGGGCTGGCGACGGCGCTCTACGGCCGCGAGCGCTCGATCGATGTCGCCCTGGCGCTGATCGACCAACCGGTCGACGATCGCGTCCGCGGCCAGCTCGACCGCCTCGTCGCGTCCGGCGCCGCCATTCACCGCACCCGCACGAAGGCGCGGACGATCGCCGCCCTGCCCTGGCTCCTGCTCCGCCACCGCCGCGGCCGCCACCTCCCCTACGTCCTCCCCGCCGGGGGCTCCTCGCCGCTCGGCGCCGTCGGCTACGTCGAGGCGGCGCTCGAGATCGCGGCGCAGGTCGACGCCGGCGAGCTGCCGGCCCCGGCTCACGTCGTCACCGCAGTCGGGTCGGGCGGGACCGCCGCCGGGCTCGCCCTCGGCCTGCGGCTCGCCGGCCTCGCGGCCCGGGTCGTCGGGGTCGTGGTCAGCGACGCGCTCCGGCTCGACCGGCGGGCGCTGCTTCGCCTCGCCGGACGCTCGGCGACGCTGCTCGACCGCCACGGCGCCCGCGGCGCGGCGGTCGTCGCCGATGGCCTCGACCTCGCCTCGCTGGGCGGCTGGATCGGAGCCGGATACGGGCACCGGACCGAGGCGGCCGAGCGGGCCCGGACCGAGGCCGAAGCCGCGGGCCTCGGCCTCGACCCCGTCTACACCGCGAAGGCGATGGCGGCGACGCTCGAGCTCGCCCGCTCGGGCCGCTTCGGCGCCGGCCCGGTGCTGTTCGTCCACACCGACGGCCCGCGCCCGCCGACCGGGCCCGCGCACCCGGGTCGTCCCGACCCCGCCAGGCGCCGATGAGACGACCCGGGTGGCTTTCGCCGGATCCAGGGGCGGGTCAGCGGGTTTGCTTGCGGCGCTTCGGCTCCGGCAGCCGGGCCGGGTAGATGAGGTCGGCCATGATCTCGTCGCTGGTCAGCCGGAACTGCTGGCGGACGATCCGGCGGGACCTCGGGTGCTTGCCGTTGCGGTTCATCTCCGCTCCCTCCTCCGCGCCGGGACGCGGTTGGGTTGCTTGACGAAACGGAGCCTAGCGCAATCGCAGCCACCAGGTTGCTTGAAGCAACCTAGTGTGCAAGGATCACGTTGCGATGCTGAAACGCGAATACGACCAGGTCTGCTCGGTAGCGCGCTCGCTGGAGATCCTCGGCGAGCGCTGGACGCTGCTGGTGATCCGCGACGTATTCACCGGCAAGCGCCGCTTCGACGCGATCCAGGCCGACCTCGGCGTCGCCCGCAACGTCCTCGCCGCCCGCCTCGCCCGCCTCGTCGAGGAGGACATCCTCGAAAGGCGCCCCTACCAGCAGCGGCCGACCCGTTACGAGTACTTCCTGACCGAGAAGGGGCTCGAGTTGTGGCCGGTGATGGTCGCGATGATGGACTGGGGCGACCGGCACCTCGCCGCCGCCGGGCCACCCGTCGTCATCCGTCACAAGCAGTGCGGCGGTGTAGTCGACGGCCGCGGCCACTGCGGCCGCTGCGGGAAGCGCCTCGACGCCCGCGACGCCTACGCCGAGCCGGGCCCGGGCACCGCCGAGACGGCCGCGGAACCCCCGCCGTCGGGTCCCGGTGAGCGACGAGTAGCGACCGACGGTCGGTCGGTCGGTCGGGGATCGTCGCCCGGCGTCCCGGGCGGGAGCTATCC
>CAZTGN010000102.1:0-3686 GCA_964613275.1 uncultured Conexibacter sp.
GAGGCGCCGTCGGGGCGGCTTCGTCGGCCGCGGCCCCGGCCGCGCTCGGCGCGCCCTCAAGGCCGCCCGTCCCGCTGCCGATCTGAAGGCGATGGGACCGGACCGCCGACCGCTTCCGCGGATGGGAGCCAGGCTCAGGTCGTTGCGGCTCCCCCGTCGAGGTTCGTCCCCGGTGGGCGTGCTGGCGGCCGCGCTGCTCATCGGGGCGCTCGCCGCCCCCGGGCAGGCGCAGCAGCGGACGCCCGCCCGCGCCGGCGCCGATCAGGTCCGGACGGCGACGAACGAGTTCCGCAAGGGCGATCGGGTCGAGACCGTGCCGATCGGGCGCAGCGCGTGGCAGCAGGCGCGCTCGATCATGTCGCTGAGCCCGCGTGAGGTCGGCGCGCTCGAGCCCGGCCGCCGGCTGCGGGTCTCCGCCGACGCCGAGGTGACGGTCTGCACGAAGGCGACGGGCGGCCACGCGGGGACGCCGTGCGTCGGCCGAACCTACGACTACGACCCGTACCTGAAGATGAAGGTCGTCGCCGGGCCGAGCGCGGGATCGACCGGGGGCTCGAACACGATCGACCTGACGTCCACCAGGTCGCTGACCTGCTCCCAGCACCAGCCGAACCGGAACCGCCACTGCGTCCTCGGGATCCCCTGGCAGGGGATCAGCATCCCGTCGGCGGATCGCCTGCCGTGTGCGCCGGCCAACTGCTACGTGAACCTGGTGCTGTCGGCCGACCGCTCCAGCGCCCGGGACGGCGACGTCGTCGTCGTCGGCTCCAGCGACGACAACAGGCGGATCCACCAGGGCCGCGGCCAGCTCAGCTCGGTGCTGTTCACCGGCAGCGACAGGCCGGAGCGCACCTACCGGCGCGGCACGCCCTACGAGAGGAAGCTCGAGGTCGGCCCCGACGACTCGGACGGCAACCCCCAGGTCGCCTACTCGCTGCCGCTCGGCGGGCTGCGCGCCGGCGACCAGCTCGTCGTCGAGGGCAAGGCGGTGACCGGGATCGGCTCGCTGCCCTACAACGTCACCCAGCGAGCGAGCCTGATCTTCACCAACAAGCCCGGGTCGGTGAAGCCGAACGGGAAGATCATCGAGACCAACCCGCGGCTGTCGGCCGACAACGGCTACGGATGCACCCACGGCTCGAGCGGGCACCAGAGCCCCTGCACGGTCGGCAAGTACGGGGTGATCTCGGTCAAGAAGTCGTCGAGCAAGCCCTGGTTCGTCAACTTCGTCGTCTCCCAGGAGGCCTCCGACGTCACCCCGAAGGCGAATCGCTGGCGGCCGAGCGACCGCGTCTCGATCTCCGGCGCCGGCTACCTGACCGCGTGGAAGTACCGCGGCGTCTCCTCCTGCGCCGACTGCGCGGTCGGGGGCGTCGGCACGTTCTCGTTCTCCCCCGAGCGCAAGCCCGCGAGCAGGCTCTTCAAGCGGCTCGTCAGCGGCCTCTCCGCGTTCGGGATCACCCAGGGCCGCTACTCGTGCGAGGGCCGCAGCCGGGGACCCGACAAGCTCGTCTGCCAGTGGCACTCGGAGGGTGCCTTCGGCCAGTCGCGCAAGTACCTATGCGACTCGAAGGCCTACCTGAGCAGGAAGAACAACTGGACGATCAAGGTCTGCAAGGACGCGCTCGGCGCCCAGCTCTGGCATCTGCTGCAGCAGCGCGGCATCGACCCGACCTACGCCGGCGCCTGCCAGCAGCAGCGCAAGCACGCCTACCGGTGCAAGTGGTACGCGAAGGGCGAGCGCACCTCGGGGCCCTACTTCTGCCGCGGGTACGGCCGCTACTCGTCGAAGACCCACCGCTGGGACATCGACGCCTGTCGCAACGAGCGCGGCTGATCTCCGGCGTCCCCGCGGGGGTGGGTCGTTCTGACCACCCTATGCGTGGTTGAGATGACCCAGGTGCCGGGCCGTGCCACGGCGCCCTCAGGCGGGCTGGTCGGGCGGCGCCGGCCCCTGACCGGACTCGTCGCCGGCCGGCTCGCCGTCGTCGCTGAGGCGGATCTGGGCGATCGTGTCCTCGTCGGGGAGCATCTCGAGGACCTCGGCGACGATCCGTCGCATCCGCTCGTCGCTGCCGGGCTCGACCGCGAGCGTCCGCAGCGCGTCGTGGGTCAGCTTGAGCTGGGCCGGGGTCAGCTCGAGGTGGTAGCGGAACGGGCTCGGGCCGGGATCGGGCACGTCAGGCCGAGGATGTCGTCGCCCGGTTGGCGCCCGCCGGCGCGTGCCGGCCCGGCGCGCTTGTCGGCGACCGCTCCGCCGCGGCCGCAGCCGCCTCGAGCAGCTGCCTGACCTCGGCCTCGATCCCCTCGGCGATCAGCGCCACGTCCTCCATCAGGTCGTAGTCGCCGAGCAGGCCGAAGTCGATCCGGCCGTTGTAGGACATGATCGCGATCGCGAGCGCGTGGTTCTCCGGCAGGAACGCGACCGGGAAGACGTCGAGCAGCTCGCGGCCGAGGACGTAGAGCGGGATCTGCGGACCGGGGACGTTGGTGACGATCAGGTTGAACAGCCGGGTCGAGAAGTTGATCCGCGCCGCCTGCGCCAGCAGCGTCGGGGGCGCGAAGTCGTTGAAGCGGGAGATCACCTCGGCGCCGAGAGCCTTCTTCGACGACTTGATCCCCTCCATCGCCTCGCGCACCGTGCGCAGGCGGGCGGCCGGATCCTCGATGTAGACGGGAAGGGGTCCGCGCACGAGCGTGATCTGGTTGCCGAGGTCGCCGCTGCCGTCGGTCGCGCGGATCGAGACCGGGACGAGCGCCCGCAGCTCGAGCCCCTCGGTGCGGATGCCGCGCGCGTGCAGCCAGCGCCGCAGGCCGCCGGCGACGGCGCAGAGGACGACGTCGTTGACGGTGCCGCCGAGCTCGGACTTGATCCGCTTGAAGTCGGCGAGATCGCCGCGCACCCAGGTGTAGCGGCGATGCGGGCCGATCGGCACGTTGAGCGGCACGTCGGGCGCCGGGTTGGCGAACTCCCAGGCGACCTCCCCGACCCCCTCGGCGGCCTCCTGGACGCTGCGGGCGGCGGCCTTCGGCGAGCTCACCACGGCGGCGATGCGCCGGGCGGCCCCGACCGGCGACCGCGCGACCTCGCCGAGGCCGCGGGCGGCCAGCTCCGCTCCCGACGGCGGCGGGTTCGGGATCCACTCGCGATCGGCCTCGATCGGCTCGGGAACCGGCTTGACGTCGAACAGGACGGTCGCGATGTCGACCCCGGCGACCCCGTCGACGAGCGCGTGGTGGGTCTTCGAGATCAGGGCGAAGCGGCGCTTGCGCAGGCCCTCGACGAGCCACAGCTCCCAGAGCGGCTTCGTCCGATCGAGTCGCTGCGAGAAGACGCGCGCCGCCATCCGCCGCAGCACCGCCTCGTCCCCGGGGGCGGGCAGCGCCGAGTGGCGCACGTGGTAGCCGAGGTGGAACTGGGGATCGTCGACCCAGAACGGCCGTCCGGTCTCGATCGGCGGGGTCGCGAGCTTCTGGCGGTAGCGGGGAACGAGGTGGAGCCGGCTCTCCACGTGGGCGAGCAGGTCCTCGTAGCTCGGCGGCGGCCCCTCGAAGATCGTGACGCCACCGATGTGCATGTGGCTCGTCGACGACTCGTTGCTGAGGAACGAGGCGTCGACCGAGGTCAGGCGGTCCATGTGACCCTGCGGCATGGCCCTAACGTATCGCGCATGAGACGGCCCCGC
>CAZTGN010000102.1:3696-4301 GCA_964613275.1 uncultured Conexibacter sp.
CGGCCCGCAGCGGCCGCGGCGAGCGTGCTGGCCGCGCTCGCGCTCGCCGCCGGGTGCGGCGGCTCCGGCGGCGATGCCGCCCCCACCGGGCCCGGCGGCGGATTCGACGGCGAGCGTGCGTTCGCCGACCTGCGGGCCCAGGTCGCGCTCGGGCCGCGCCCGTCGGGCTCCGCTGCCAACCGGCGTCTGGCCCGCATCCTCGAGCGCCGGCTCGAGCGGGCCGGGGCGGTCGACGTCCGGACCCAGCGACCCGTCGCCAACGTCGTCGGCTCGATCCGCGGCCGCGATCCCGGCTGGGTGGTGCTGGGCGCCCACTACGACACCAAGGACCTGCCGGGGTTCGTCGGTGCCAACGACGGCGCCTCCGGCGTCGCCGTCGTCCTCGAGCTCGCCCGGTCGCTGCCGCAGCCGCTGCCGGGGCCGTCGCTGGCGATCGCGCTGTTCGACGGGGAGGAGGCTCGCGGCGGTCGCGACTTCGACGAGGACGGGCTGCGGGGCAGCCGCCAGTACGTCGACTACGCCGCCGGGGGCCGCCAGGGAGCGCCGCCGCTGGCCGCGATCGCGGCGATGGTCCTGCTCGACATGGTCGGCGACTGCAACCTCGC
>CAZTGN010000102.1:4311-8797 GCA_964613275.1 uncultured Conexibacter sp.
CGACGACCACGTCCCCTTCCTCGAGGCGGGGATCCCCGCCGTCGACGTGATCGACTTCGAGTTCGGCTCCGGCCCGCCGCCCGGCGGGCTCTGGCACACCGGCGGCGACGATCTCGACGCCGTCTGCCCGGCGAGCCTCGACGCCGTCGGCGAGGCCGTCCTGGAAGCGCTGCCGCGGCTCGGGTCCGGCTGACTCGGGAGTACCCTGTCGGCTGCGGTGGCTGCGAACGACCCCAACGGCCGTGCCCGGCCCGAGGTCCCGATCGGCGGTCGGCTGCTCGAGGGCGGCGCCCGCGGGGTCGGCAGGCTGGCCGGAGCGACCGGGATCGACCGCACCGTGGAGGTCGCCGTCGAGGAGGCGATAGTGCGGGCGCTCGAGAGCGCCGCCGTCGAGCGGGCGATCACGCGGCTGGTCGCCGACGGCCGGGTCGCCGCCGCGATCGAGGACTCGATCGACCAACGACGGCTCGAGGAGACGATCAGGCGGGCGATCGACAGCGAGGTCGCCGACCGGGTCTGGGAGGACATCCTCGCCGGCGAGAAGGCGCAGATGCTGGTCGAGCGGATCGCCGAGGCCCCCGAGGTCCGCGCCGCGATCGCCTCCCAGGGCGTCGGCCTGATCGCCGAGCGCGGCCCCCCGCTGCAACGAGTGGCGGCCTCGGTCGACGGCTTTCTCGAGCGCTTCGCCCGCCGGCTGCTCCGTCGCCCGCCGCGGGCCGAGCCCACCGAGCACGTCGGCCTCGTCGGTCGCGGCGTCGCGCTGCTCGTCGATGCCGGCATCCTCTCGGCCGGCTTCGCGCTGTTCACCGCGCTGCTCTACGGCATCCTGCAGCTCGTCTCCGACCAGACCCTGCCGGCGCTGGTCGCCGGGCTCCTGTCGGCCTGGGGCTTCCTCGTCGCGTGCGTCTATCTGATCGCCTTCTGGGCGATCGAGGGTCAGACCCCGGGGATGCGCTTCCTCTCGATCCGGCTCGAGCACGACGGCAGCCCCGAGATCGGCTTCCGGCGGGCGTTCCGCCGCCTCTGGGGCACGATCCTGGCGGTCCTCCCGTTCGGCCTCGGCCTCGTCCCGATCCTCTTCAACGAGCGGCGGCGCGGCCTGCAGGACCGGATCGCCGGAACCGACGTCGTCAGGCGCGACAACCGCGTCCTCGCGCCCTGGTCGGAGAACCGCGCCCCCGGCGCCCCGGGCTGAGCCGGGGAGCGGCCGTCGGTACCCTTCCGGGGGATGTCCGAAGCCGCACCACCGACGCCGCGGCGGATCCTGCTCGCGGCTCCGCGCGGCTACTGCGCCGGGGTCGACCGCGCCGTGCAGACGGTCGAGCACGCGCTCGAGCTGTACGGGGCGCCGGTCTACGTGCGCAAGGAGATCGTCCACAACAAGCACGTGGTCGAGCAGCTCAGCGAGCGCGGAGCGGTGTTCGTCGAGGAGGAGACCGAGGTCCCGGAGGGCGCCATCGTCGTCTTCAGCGCCCACGGCGTCTCGCCGGCCGTCCACGCGAACGCGGCGCAGCGGGAGCTCCGCACGATCGACGCGACCTGCCCGCTGGTCACCAAGGTCCACGTCGAGGCGCGGAAGTTCGCCGAGCAGGGCTACACGATCGTGATGATCGGCCACGACGGCCACGAGGAGGTCGAGGGGACGACCGGCGAGGCGCCCGAGTCGATCATCCTCGTCGAGACGATCGACGACGTCGACAAGCTCGAGATCGAGGACCCCGACAAGGTCGCTTTCATCACCCAGACGACGTTGTCGGTCGACGAGACGGCCGGCGTGATCGCACGGCTCCGCGAGCGCTTTCCGAGGATCGTCAGCCCGAAATCGGACGACATCTGCTACGCGACGACGAACCGCCAGCTCGCCGTCAAGCAGCTCGCCGCCGAGTGTGATCTCGTGCTCGTGATCGGCTCCCGCAACTCGTCGAACTCGAATCGGCTCGTCGACGTGACCCGCGAGCTCGGCACCGATGCCCACCTGATCGACAAGGCCTCCGAGGTCGAGGAGGAATGGCTCGCGGGCGTCGAGACGGTCGGGATCACGTCGGGCGCCAGCGCCCCCGACGCGCTCGTCGCCGTGCTCGACGCGATGGACCGCGCGCGCGGAGCCGAGGAGGTGGCCGAGCTTCGCGCGATCGACGAGGACGTCCGCTTCATGCTGCCGAAGCCGATCCGCGTCGAGCTCGCGGCCGTCGGCGCCCGTTAGCCGGCGGCGGTCGGCTATCTTGGCCGCGCGATGGTCGGCGACACCGGAAACGTGATGGGCATCGACGGACCCGCAGCCGCCGACCGGCGCCTGCGGGCCGCCGCGCCGCTGCTGGCCGTCGCCGTCGCCGTCTCGCTGGTCAGCGCGCTGAGCGGCGGGCCGCTCGATGCCCTCGCCGGCCTGCCGATGCTCATCCTCGGCGCCGTCCTCGCCCTCGGCGGCAGCGCCGGGGTCGAGACGCTGGTGCGCCTCGCCGAGGCGCGCGGCGAGGCTTCACGAGCCGCCACTCCGGTCCGGCGGCGGTTCCGCCTTTCCCCCGATCACGCGCCGGCGCTGCGGCTCCTCGTCGCGGGCCGGCCGCTGCGCGGCCCGCCGCGGGCCGTCGTCGCCTAGCCCGCACCCGCGGGCCGGCAAGACGAGTCGGAACGAGGCTCCCGCTCGCGCGGGAGCCAGGTGCCGCGGTCGCGATCGCGGCACGAACCTGAGGATTGGAGCAATCGATGTTCGATCGGGTCGCTCGACGGCCCCGTCCGCGCCCGTTGGCTCGGGTGCACGCGGTCGTCCTGCCCGTGCTGGTCCTGATCGTCGGCTCCGGATGCGGATCCGGTGACGACGAAGATCGGCTGAACGGGATGACGCGGACGCCGCCGACGGAGGTCGGCAGGGTCTCCCTGCCAGACGAGAGCCCGGGCGGTGACGGTCGGCAGACCGGGCTGCGGGGCTCCGGAGACGGGCTGATGCTCGTCTACTTCGGCTACACGTTCTGCCCCGACGTCTGCCCGACGACGCTGGCCGATCTCGGCACGGCGCTGAGGGAGATGCCCGACGGGCAGGCCCGCCGGGTCAAGGTCGGGATGGTCACGGTCGATCCCGACCGCGACACTCCCCGGGTTCTCAACGGCTACCTCGGGCACTTCTTCCCGCCCGGGCGCTTCGCCTCGTTCCGAACCACGGACGAGCACGAGCTCGCACGCGCCGAGGGCGCCTTCGGGGCTTCCAGCAAGCTCGGAAAGCCCGACCGGAACGGCAGCTACGAGGTCGCGCACACGGCACAGGTCTTTGCCGTGGACGCCACCGGGAAGGTGCTCGTCGAGTGGCCGTTCGGCACCCCGTCGGAGGACATCCGCTCCGATCTCGAGCGGCTGCTCGGCGACGGCGCCGGATCGGCCTGACAACCAGCGAAAGAGGTAACAGCGATGAAGAAGATGATTCTCCTGGCGGCGGCGATCGCCGCCGTGCTCGCGGCCGCGGGCTGCGGCACGGACGACGGCGGCGACGGCACGACCGCCGCCGCGGGCGAGACGAGCGTCAGCGACGCCTGGGCACGCGTGAGCACGCCGACCCAGACGACGGGCGCCGTCTACATGACGATCGAGAGCCCCGACGGCGACACCCTGACCGGCGCTTCGGTGCCGAGCTCCGTCGCCGACGAGGCGCAGCTGCACGAGACGACCGGCGAGGACCCGATGGATGCGGGCGGCTCGATGGACTCCACCGGCTCGATGGACTCCACCGGCTCGATGGACTCCACCGGCTCGATGGAGTCGGGCGACGGGATGATGGGCATGCACGAGGTCGACCACGTCGAGATCCCGGCCGGCGGGAGCCTGGCGCTCGAGCCCGGCGGCTACCACATCATGCTCGTGGACCTGGCGAAGCCGATCGAGTCCGGCGACACGATCCCGGTGACGCTCGAGCTCGAGAAGGCGGGCGAGATCGAGGTCGATGCCACCGCGCGCGAGGAGTAGGCGCGGCGCGGCCGCTGCGACGGCCATCGCGGTCGTCGCGGCGGCCCTCGCCGCCTGCGGCTCGGAGTCCGACGGGGCCGGCGAGACGATCGGCTTCGAGATCCCGGCCGGGGCGGGCGACCTCGTCGACGCGGGTCGCCCGGTGCCCGGGGTGCCGAGGCGGATCGAGGGCAGCGTCGGAGACACCGTCGAGGTGGTCAACCGCGACTCCGAGCTGCAGGTCGTGAGCGGCTTTCCGGTCAACCCGGGACAGACGCTGCGGATCCCGCTCAACCGGGCAGGCACCTTCGAGGTCGAGTGCTCGGCCCACGAGAGCAACAGCCTGAAGATGGTGGTCGGCCCCTGAGCCGACCGGGCCGTTCAGCGCTCCGGGCCGGGAGCGAACGCCAGCGACCAGACCCTGATGTCGCCGTCGATGTCGAGGCGGACCTCGTGCATGCCGTGGACGGGATGGCCGCTGAGCTCATAGCGGCCGGGCCCGTCGAGGACGATCGTGCCGGTCGGCTCGCCGACGACGGCGAGCCCGACGGTCCCG